>NZ_GL732469.1:108310-128702 GCF_000187645.1 Streptococcus sp. C300 | reverse complement strand
TAGAAAATTGAGAAACCAACTCAGTGCTGATGCAGTGGATGTTCAAGAAGTCATGTTGACTGTCAGCGCCTTACAAGATATCCTGTCCAAGGACGAGAACTATCAAAGAGGGCAAGAGGAACCTAGTCCAGATCAACCTGAACAGCCTGAAGAACCTTCTAAACCTGATCAACCTGAACAACCTGCTCAACCAAAACAACCGGAAATTGAGTACGATAAGGCTATGGACAGCTTGGCAAAAGCTATCGAGAAAAAAGTCGCTGAGCTTGGATCCAACAAGGAAGCTAAGAAGCAATTGTTAGCAATTGCTGACCAAGCCATTGCTGCCATCCAAGAAGCTAAGACTCAGGAAGCAGTCAACAAAGCACTTGAAACTGCTCTCGAACAAATCAGCAAGCTCGAAGCAGCTCAGCCTGAAAAACCAGCGCAACCGGAAAATCCTGCTCAGCCTGAGAAACCTGTTCAGCCTGAAAAGCCAGCGCAACCGGAAAAACCTGCTCAACCGGAAAAGCCAGCTCAACCAGAAACTCCAGTTCAACCTGAGAAACCTGCTCAGTCTGAAAAGCCGACTCAACCGGAAAAACCAGTTCAACCGGAAACTCCAACCCAACCTGAGAAACCGGCGCAACCGGAAAAACCTGCTCAACCGGAAACTCCAGCGCAACCGGAAAAACCTGCTGAGCCTGAAAAGCCAGTTCAGCCTGAGAAACCAGTTCAACCGGAAAAACCTGCTCAACCTGAAAAACCAGCGCAACCGGAAACTCCAGCGCAACCGGAACAACCGGCGCAACCGGAAACTCCAGTTCAACCGGAAAAACCGGCTCAACCTGAAAAACCCGCTCAACCTGAAAAGCCAGTTCAACCGGAAAAACCGGCTCAACCTGAACAACCGGCGCAACCGGAAACTCCAGCGCAACCTGAGAATCCAGTTCAACCGGAAAAACCTGCTGAGCCTGAAAAACCAGCTCAGCCTGAGAAACCTGCTCAACCGGAAACTCCAGCGCAACCGGAAAAACCTGCTCAACCGGAAACTCCAGCGCAACCGGAAAAACCGGCTCAACCTGAGAAACCGGCGCAACCGGAAAAGCCAGCTCAGCCTGAAAAGCCAGCTCAGCCTGAAAAGCCGACTCAACCTGAGAAACCGGCGCAACCTGAGAAACCAATTACTTCTTCAAGTCCTGAGGAAGGGGTTAAAGACCTTGTCTTTACACTTCCAAGCTTAGAAATCGTCAATAAGGTCGTACCGTTCAAGACGATTCGTCGCGAAAACCCACAATTAGACAAAGGAAAAGAGCAAGTTCTATCAGAAGGGAAAGACGGTCTCTTAGTCGAGTATGTTGAAGTGGACGGTGACAATCGCAAGGTTCTCCAAACAGAAGCAACTCCAGCTCAAGATCGAGTGATTGAGGTAGGTAGCAAACAAAGCTCAGTTGGAACAGAAGCGCCACCAGTTGTGACTCTTCCTGAGTATGTTCTACCAAGAGAGACTGAAAAACCTGCGCCAGCCGTAACAGATAATTCATCATCAAAAGATGAAAAAGCTCCTGTTACAGCTACAGTCAAAGAAGACAAGGAAAGACTACTCCCTGCAACTGGGGAACAAGAAGCAAGTGCCTTCCTCTTCTTGGCAGCCATTACTTCTATCTTGTCTCTCCTCATCTTCCAAAAGAATTTCAAAGACTAATAACCCTCTTTGATTGATTCTTTCTAATGATTCCGTTCCCCCGTTGAGAAGACCATTTGGTCTTCTCTTTTTCTATCTGTAAAATTAAAAAACATCCACAAATATACATGGATGTTTTGGTATGACTCTATAAAATAAGATGATCATTGAGAATAGCTGTTCTCAAATCCAACCACGTTTTCAAATAAACGCTCATCCAAAAAAGAGAGTCCCTCTTGTCTTACCTCATCCGAACTACCATTATAAGTTTCTGCAAGAACTCCACAGATAAAAGATGGTGTTTCGAATTCCAATACCATGAGATCTTCTGACGTTCACAAGCCATCTTTCCTAAATCAAACTTCCCTCTTCTACACCTAGTCACTGACTACTATTTTTGAGTCCAGCGTATGCATAGGTTCGATTTCTGGGACACTCTTTTTCCGTCACCACCCTAAAATAAAAGCGATGCTCCCGCCCATCCTTGGCGTTTTCCTTGTTTAAGACAAAGTAGTTTTTCTGATTCATCGCCATAGTGCGTAGGATGTCATCGATCAAAAAAGTCAAAGGCACATTCATAGCAGAGTATTTTTGAAAATCCTCTTCAAAACGAATATAGGCTTCTGAAAAATAATCCATCTGCAGTTTGTTTTCATACAAGTCTTTTCTAGTCATACACTCCCTCCTCCCACAGTCGAATTTCGAGGACATCTACTACCTCTACCAGCCTATAGCCCTCATTGGTCCTAATAGATAGAGTTTGAGGTGATAATTCGCTTACCTCACCAATGATCGTGGTTTTATGCCTTCTTTCCTTGACTACAAAGCATCCCTTCAGTTGCCCGACATAAAGCTGTGAAAGCAAGAGCAACTTCTCAACGGGATTCAAACTCGTCGAAAAAGCAACCCGATTTCTTTCTTCACCGAGTGAACTAGTATGCTCTGAGAGGAAAAAGCCCATCCACTTCTGCATCCCTGGATCTTGATAGTCACGCGCAGATGGAAAGGGTAAATAAGAACGATCAATCATTTTAGTCCATCTAATCCTCCAGCAGAATGCCCCCCAATCAGCTTGCTTCTGGCAAGACTCCTAGAGGCTTCTTCCAGTGCATTGGCCTTTAAGAGGGAGGTAAAACCAAATTGTTCCCGAATGGCATCAATAGCCGTCTGGAGCCTTTCTTCTTTTTCTAACTTGTCAACATCATCAAAGAGGGAGATCAAGCCAAAGGACTCGTCCACAAATCCTGAATAGTTGACTCCGACACTTCTGATCGCTCCAGAAGTGTATTTATTATGAAATAGCTTCAAAACATAATCCGTTAAGATAGCTGTATTATTGGTCGGTTCGACCTTCATTTGTGTGTGAATAGACGACCTGACCTCCAGTTTAGAGAAACCAACATAGAGAGAGACAAGGGTTGTTTTCTTGCCCGCCCTTCTCAGTCTAATAGCCACCTGCTCCGCCATTTCTCGGAGAATAATTTCGATATCCCGTAGCTTCACGTAGTCTCTCGGCAAGATTTGAGAATTTCCTAACCCTTGAGACTTGGCTTTATAGGGCTTATGAACATTGCTCTCATCAATCCCGTTAGCATGAAACCACAAACGCAGGCCAGCCTGACCAAGTGTTTTCTGTAGCTGGTCTGGATTACTGGTGGCCAATTCTCTGATGGAAAAAATCCCCAGAGCATGCAAGCGTTTCTCCATCCGCCTGCCAATCCCCCAAAAGTCCGTCATCTTGGGAATGGCCCAAACCTTCTCTTCCACATCCTGGTAAGACCAGTTGGCCCTCATGGTCGGAGTGTGCTTGGCCTCATTATCCAGAGCCAACTTGGCCAGTAAGGGGTTGGCATTGGACATACCCACTGTAGAGTAGATCCCTGTCTGCCTCCAAATATCCCTCTGGATGCGAGCAGAAAGCATATCTAGCTTGTCTTTGCGAGAGATACTCTTGTCTGGGATGAAATAGTTGAGCGAACTAGTCAGATCGATAAAGCCCTCATCGATAGAGTAGGGATAAATATCATCTGGACTACCATAGTTTTGAAAGATTCGCTGGATTTCCATATTGACCGCTATGTATTCATCCATCCTAGGTGGCACAACCAAAGTCACTTGAGCCCAATCTTCGATGTAGCGAACATAGTCTAAGTCAGTAGGCAAGCCTTGCTTTCGAGCATTGTAATAGGAAAATTTGCGCGTTTTGATATCAAAAGGCAGATCATAGGCCCGGCCAACATTGGACTTGCCAAAAATCTTCTTAAACATGGGAGAGGAAGCTAATATAAGGCCAGTAGAATTATCCGCGCGACTCATGACACAAAGCGAGGTCTTCAGCGGATGCAAGCCCCGTTTCACACACTCAACGCTGGCATAAAAAGATTTCATATCGACAAAGGCAATATCACTTTTGGGCTCTCTGGAATAATCAAAGTAGCCCATAGGCTAACCCTCCATCGGCACAAAATTCCCAACAATAATCCCCACAATCCGAGGATCTTCCTCATAGGAGATGAAAATATCCTTGTATTTAGGATTGATAGAGACCAGACGCAAGCCATCTTCCTCCCGATAAACCCGTTTGATATAGGTCTGGTTGTTGCAAACCACTGCATAAACCGCCCCATCATAATCAAATCCGGTCTCTCGAATCAAAGCCACGGAACCATTTTGATATTTAGGTTCCATGGAGTCCCCAGCCACCCAGGAAGCAAAATCGTGGGCTAGTTCTTCATTAAAGTAAACGGTATCAAAATTTCTATCGTCATATACCGAAGCCCCGATCCCTGCTGACATGCGTTCATAGACACGATACTCGTAGAGGCGCTCTGGCATGGTCGCCACCTTCTGTGTTTGTTCCTCTTGAGCTAGGTTGCGAGCATAGAGCACAACCTTGTCCTTCCCTTGCTTGGAGAGGCTATTGTAGAGACGAACAATCTCGATCTGAGTGAAATATCCCTTTGCTACCTTTAAAATATTTTCTAGCTGGGCAACCTTCTCCTTGGATGGTTCCTTAATTCCACGTTCCCAAGCCGAGTAAGCCTGAAAACTGATCCCAAGTTGCTCTGCAATTTCCTTCTGTGTCAATTTTAACTCTTTTCTCCGAGCCTTGAGTTTTTCTGGTTGGTACATGATTCACCCCCTAGTGTGATGCTTTATTGAGAATATCTCTCTTAGAAAAACAAATCGACGGTTGAGCTTACACCTCTAAAACTCAACCAATTCGGTTTAGTTTTATTATATAAAAAAAGTGGACGATTGTCCACTGGGAAAATCAAATTTTAACAGACACAACTGGAAATTATGAACAAAAAACTGGACTAGACCTAGCAACTCCTACTCTAATTTTTGCAACAGCTTTACAACTTGCTGATTATCAATCCTCACATAGTAAACACCACTATCATTGACAAGTTTATCCTCTTCATACTTAGCAATCTTTACAGCATAAAGACCTCTTGGTAGGGATTGGTTGGCAAAAAATTCCTTCATGAGCCTTTCAAGATCTTTTAGATAGTCATCATACAAGAGATCTCTTTTTTCCTTCGGAACGAAATATTGAAATTCAAATGTCGGTATAAAAATCTCTTTTTGGAAAAGATATTGAGCATCCATTGGATACATCCCTTGCAGAGCTTGGCCCTTGCTTTGATTTTCCTCCAATATTTCATTATAAAGATAGATATTATCAGATTGGTTATTAAATTCAAAACCAATACCTTGATACTTCAAATCAGGAAGTTTAGGATCTTTGATTGAACTGTCCAGTGTTTTTAAAAACTCGCTGGTGCCTGGACTAACCTCAATCCCTAAATAGGCTAATTCTGGGAAAACATCATAAATTTTTTTACCATTTTTGTAATCAACCTCTGCATCTGTCTTTCCATATGTTTCACTTTTCGAAAAGCGAGTATAGTATTTAAATCGAGTTTTAGCCTGATAGGTTTTTCCAGCTATATTTTCACTGTAGGTACCGTGGATTATAAATCCTCCCACGCTTGTATAGTTTTTCTCGTATTTTTCTAACTCAAACTGTCCTGTAAGACCGTAGTTTTGATAAGAACGATGCACAGCTTGCTCAAGCTCAGTTCGACTTGCATGGGCAAACAGCCCCCACATATCCATTAGAGAAAAAATCGGACTGAACACTGTGAAGATTACCATTGGGATCACTATGGATAAGCAACCTATTAATAGCCAATTTCTTTTCTTGGCGTTTCCTTCAGATTTTTTAGCAGTTTTCTGTTTCCTTTTTAAGATTAGAATGAGCAAACCCAAAAGCACTAATACTAATAAAACCAATCTACACTCTCCTTTTACTTTTGACAGTTGTTAACAGGTGTATAGGAGACTGACAGAAATACTCATCTCACCTGCTAACTTATCCTGAATTCCATAAACTCGTCTGAAATGACGAACAATCCTTATGCCATTATACCACACGAGCGATACCGTGAGAAGACGAGAAAAGCAAAAGAAACCCACCTGAATTTGTTTCAGGTGGTTAGCTTCAAGAGACTAGAAATAGTGTCTATAAACCTTTATCTCTTTTTAGACTTCTTAACATGTTCCTTGTACATTTTTGACTTTTTCCCATACCATTCTTCGATGGTATAGCCATACTCTTCACGGTATTTCTCTTGATTTTTATTGACTGTATTCAAGTTCTCTAGCGTTACTACATTGGATTTAAAAAATGATACCAAAAATAGGCCTAGGAAAATAGGTGAAATTGGTAACAAAGCAAGCAAGAGATACGCTAGGAAATGATTAAGCCCGTGAGTAAAGAGATTGATTCCATACATCAACAACCATAAGAATAAAATCACATTCAAAAAATTTTTATAATATTCTGAGGAGAAATAATCCTTTCTAGCGCGTTGCTTTGTAACAAGGATATAGATAAGGTAAATCAGTGATAAGACAAACCCAATCCAGTAAACGATACGAACTGCTACTAGAGGGATTAAATATAAGATGGCTACAAACCAACTATAATATGTAATTACGAGCAAAAACAATTGAAAAATCTGAGTCATTAAATAGGCTTTAATGCGATTTCTTTTAGAAATAATATAAAAACAAGTAAAATGACCGCAACAAAGAAAAAATAGAAAGCCAAAGAAACTATCTGGGGGAATGAGCCCTTTTTCCACTGATGTTAGCTGTGTAACCATTGAGGTCAGTGGAATAGCTGGGTCATACCCAGCTTCACTAGCCATTCGAAATAAACTTATCGGTAAAGACGTACCAATCATAACCATAAGAGAATATAGAGATAGTCCAAAAATCGCCTTTACTAAGCTTAATCTTCGTGCTGTTTCAAGTGCATCATTAATATCTTTTTGTATCTTATCCATTTATTTTCTCCTATTACCCAAACAAGGATGAGGCCGCTTTCAGACCACCATTGAAAAAATCAGAAACATTCTTGCCCACGCTTTTGACAGTCTCCAAGCCCTGGTGGATTCCATTTCCGATAGACTCCACCGTCGATTCTACCACATCCACAGCACCATAAGCAAAATTTTTAACTCCGTCATAAACAGACTTTTTAAATTCCGGTGCGACTGCAGAAGTGATAAGATTAAACGTTCCTACACCAAGACCAATGAGAGCTCCTTCTACTGGATGTCCTCCTAGTGCTCCTGCCTTAGCTCCAAGCCACATACCATCTAAGGGACCAACGTTAGATATGGTATCAATGGTACCACCGATCACAGACTTCCCGATTTTCCCTACGGTCGTCTTGGAATTATTGTCAAACAGAAACAATATCCTTGTCCCATTATTCTTCCTCCGTACTGGATTTATAATATTGTAAGAACTCTTCTTCGCTTTGAACCAGATGCTCCTGTCCATCTTTTGAACTAGCTGCTGGAATAGTGATATCCTTGAAGATATTGGTACCTTCTGGGAAAACGAGTTTTATCATATCTATAGATGTTTGCAAATCATCATTAGATGAAAGTTTATATATATAACTTGTTTCAGGACTTTTTGAAATTATTTCCATAGATTTAGGGTATTTGCTATTTATGAGCCATTGTTTCGTATTATCTCCAAGTCTCCAAAAATGAAGGCCATTATCCCTAACAGAAAAATCATGTTCTTTAAACAACTGTGAAAAGGAATCTATCGAACCAAGTCCTATTTTAGGCGAATTCTTTTTTTGATTGTTCGGGTTAATATCTACAATCTTACCTGTTTCTAGGTCTATCAATCTATTCAGCAACTTTGATTCGTCGCTAACATCAGTAATCATATCGTCTTTTCTTCTTAATGAAATCGTCAGATATTCTTTGCCATCTATGCTGTCTATCGAATACTTATTTAATATAAAAGCAGGATAATAACTCTCATTATAATTTCTAGTGATCTCAAATACATCTAACACCTTCTTATCTAATTTTTCACCTTTAGTGTCGTAGACATTTATTTTCCAATATTCCCCCTTATCTGGATAATTTTGTTCCAGAATAGGAAAATCATCTCGCACTTCATTCCAAGCGGATTTTGCTTTGAATCGCGCCGCATAGGAAACAAGGAAACGACTACCAGCTATTCGCCCGGGAGAGCCAAACTTAGGCTTTTTATCAAGAACACTTACTTGTTGATTGACTTCCTTGTTACTATGCCAATCAACTGTGATCATTCTCCCATTTTCAATAAATTCATAATCCGTAATTTCTGTATCCACAATCCAATATTCATATTTAGATAAGTCTTGTTTTTCAAACTCTCGAATAGCAAATACAAAAAGGCTACATACACCAAGTAAAATTAGAAAGATAGCACCAATTTTTTTAGCTTTCACTTGACTATTCTCCCATCATCATATTTTTCTCTTAGACAATCATAGAACTCTTTCCCATTATACCACATGAACAATACCGTGAGAAGAGAAGAAGAGAAAAGCAAAAGAAAACCACCTGAAATGAATTCAAGTGGCGAATAGTTAGGGGAGCTCATTATAAACAGAGGCATCGTAGATCTTCTGCTGGATTCGTTTCTTTTCTGTATACTCTTGTGGTGAAACTGTATACATTTCATTAGTTTCAATGGAGCCTGCTAATTCTGTATCCATATTTTGAAAAGCTTCCGCAACCTTATTCATAAAGCCATCCAATGAATCCACTGTCTCTACCAAGTTTTCCATACAACTTTTTGCGACACCAGCACAGGACTCTAGACTACTTGTGACCGATGAGTCAATAATAGTCGACATCCCCTTTGAAATCTCATCTGTCGAAACCTTGATACTCGCCTTAATGCTTTGAATTCGCATTGGCTGAATTCGCTTAACTACCATTTTTCAACTCCTCCTTAGGTTTTAAGACACTGATAAACTCTTCATAAGAGTGAACCACATGGTCTTTCCCATCCTTGGTCACTTCTCCATAAACCGTCAAATTGTCAAACAAGCCTCGGTCTTTAGGGATTAAGAGACTGTATATATCCGATAGCAGTTTAACATCAGTCTCGTTAGTCAAGAAATAGAGTTCACCTTTTTTCTTAGTCATCAAGTCATAGGCTGCTGGATACTCCTCCTTCAAGCGCCAGTCTGAAGACTGTTCAATCACAGATTGAGGAAGACGAATTGAAGAACTGATATTCCTAAGAGCTTCCGAATAATAGTCTTTTAGACTCGTAGATTGTCTAAATATGTCAACATTCCTGTTCTCTAGAGGTTCTCCGGCATCCTTAGGAATGTCTTCTAGTTTACCTGTTGCCATGTTAAAAAGAACTTCCTTACGGTCGTCGCCCCCCGTTTTCTGTAGTACTACTGTGCGGTATTCCTGGTCATGATAATCATAAAAATGAGTATAGGCACTTGAAACCGGGAAATAAGAAGCATCATAATCTGAAATAGCCTTTAAAAGGTCATACTCCTTGCGAGGCAAATCATCCTGACTGGTATCATAAACCTGAATCTTCCAATACTCCCCCCAACTTAGATTGTTCACGTCAAAGCGATTATCTCCCGATTTATAGATTAAACGGATACTTTCTGTGGCTATATATCGTCGGCCATGAATTACTAAACTATAGTCAATCGGCTCATCCTTATTTTTCTTACCATTACTATTGCTGGTCTCTTTCCAAGAAATGACCAACCCCTGTCTATTGGCGATAAACTCATAAGATGCTGGCTCTACTTCAAGAGACCAGACTTTGTAACGTTCATGCGTCAAATAACGATACAAAGGATAGGCTCCCGTAACTACAACCAGGAGGCTTAACAGTCCCAGAATGAGTAGTATCTTTTTCCTATATTGTTTCATTGAGCTCCTCCTGAGTATTTACTATTTAGATAGAGCTGGTATTCCTCATAACCAAGCTTCACATTTTGGTCAGTTGAAATCGGTAGTTTCTCCAATACATTTTTATATGTTTCCAACTGGTCCGCTGTCATATTAACTAGAGAAAGATCGGTCTCCTCTCCCAAGAGATACTTACTCATTTCTGGTGATACAGAATTTGAGTTAAGTTGATTTTCTTGCTCTATTGCTGCTTCGATAATTTTCTTGGCATCATTTTCATTGCTCCCCACCTTGTAATGGCTGGACGATTTCGCATATTCAACATAAGGGACAAGCCCCTCATTATCCATCTCTTTCAAACGGAGAGCTGTATAAAAATTATGTGTTCTCATGCGAGAAATTGCGACTGAACCCTTCCCATCTTTCTGGAAAAGATAAGTATTCCCTCGATTTAAAAAGTCATCTACCATCGAGATACGTGTCTTTTCTTTTTCCAAGTCATATCCCTTTAACTGATCGACATACTTCAAATATGCTTGTATGGTTGCTGTTGGTAATTGAATACCCATATTATATGAACCCGTCTTCGTAAAACCACCTTTAATAACATTCCCCTTAACCGTTATATCCTTATCAATCGCAGAAAAGAGCTCTTTACTGAATTCTTTAGAATCACTAGTAAGTAAGGAATCAATCATCGAGACGATAGGAACTGCTTCAGGTATGAAAGTACCAACCAGTGCATAAGTTACAGCTCTACCCATTGCAGCACGCATATCTTTATTCGCTTCTTCGCGAGATTTCTCAAGTTCACCGATCCGAGCTTGTTTCTCTGCCATATTATTTCCAATAGCGGTTGCGTATTCTTCCATTTTGTAAACCTTGGTTTCGGTTGTATTGCTAATACTCGTTGGATAGGAGTAGCCACCTATATTCATTTCCAAGGTTGTTTTCTTTGTATCAACCGTATTCTTAAATGAAAATGTTGCATCCGATATATCTGAAATTGAAACTTTTGTTCTCGTTTCGGTGACATATAGTTTGTCACCAACTGCTAATTTTCCTTTTTTTGTTTCTGTCCGTCCAATCTCCATTACGTAAAGAGATTCCATTAAACTAACAAACTTATCCGTTAAAGCAAGGTGCTTATTATATGCCGCCATCTGGTTGCTCTGTACAGTGCCGTCTTTAGCATATTGAACTTCCATAACCTTTTCAAGAGTATCACCTAGCCTAACTCCAGCCTTTTGAAACTCTAGCAAAAATGGTTGGTTAGCAGAAAAATCCCGATTCCCCATAGCGTCTAAAAGATGGTTCAGAGTGGCTGCATCTCCTGATTCAATCCACTCCATCATCTCCTGAGCACCAATACTGTAAAATCCTTCACTAAGATCCCCAGGTTTTTCGTTTAATATGTCTCCTGGCTTTTTATTAAGTATTGCACCTAAAGCACGTCCATCTGCTTCTGTTTGAATACTATCCAAATAACTGATTTTTTTCTTAGTAAGACTACCGTTTTTAATACCTTTTAAAATACTAAAAGCTGGGATATTGCAAATTGCACTAGCATTTTTAATTTTAGTCTGTAAATTTTTTAGTTCTGCTTCTGCTTCCGTAGTGTCTTTTGATAAGGTATCATGTGCTTGTTGCAAGGCGTTATGGGTATCACGACGTGCTGTCGCTGCACTAGCTAGATCATCTCCCGAAGTTGTTTTTATATCTGTTAAGTCTTCTGATTCAATCCCTAGTTCAGCAGTAGCATCGTTTAATAGCGTTTGAAGATTATCGACTTTTGTTTTGATCTTCTCATATTGTTCCGAGTCCACGCCATCTAATTTTTTATATACAGAATCATTACCAGTTTGTTGAGTCCATGCTTTTGTTTTAAAACCAGCACCTGTTGCGGATTCTTCAAATTTTGATAAAGCTGTAGAAAAATGGGTAATCGTTGTAGGAAACTCGTTAAATACCTGCTTCTGCAACGTATTTAATCGAGCAAAGAATGCATTAACTGCTTCTCCTTGATCCTCTGAATCACCTGTTTTCCCCGCTTTCTCATTAAATGTACGCATCGTTTGTTGAGAAGCTGAGTCGACACCTTTTGAAAATTCTTGAACGGCCGAACTATAACGAGCTATCGCTGGTAAGTCATGTACTTTTATAATATCACTCATACTTTACTCCTCCGTTGTTAGACTTTTTTGAATTTCTAACCAACTAATACTAAGGCTAATCCCCGACTTCTCTGTCTCTAATTCAGAAATTTTCTGAGTCAATTTGGCCACTACGTCATCACTCTTCGCAGAAAGCTTTTGTTTAGCTGTTTTTAGTATCGTTTCTTCATTGTTAGTTTCATTCAAATAAGGTGTTCCTGCTAAATAATAGGTCGTTTCAATATTGTCATTGCTCGTCAACACATATTCTATATCCGTCGAAAAATCTGTTAGTGCTTTTTTACAGCCTTCTAACCGACTAATTTGGCTATTTAAATCAGTGATTTCTCCACGTTTAGCATCTATCTGAGCTTGTATTGCTGCTTTTCCCATTTCTCCTCCTTATACCATTAATACTTTCATTTTACTTGCCAACCCATCGGCCACATAGTAATGTTCTTGTTCTTCCAACTGTGACTCTCGGACAGGTCTGTTGATCACTGTCAGAACTGATTGATCGCTTAAGCGAAGTGCTAAAATAGCCTGCTTATAAGAACGAGCAGTTTTTGAGATTACATCGATATGCTTGGTGATTAGTGGCGAACTCATTACAATTGAACCATATCCAGCTCGTATTCCTTTATCTAGGACATAAGCCAACGTATCAAGTGCTTCTGAGTTTAATTCACTCACCAATTCAATTAAATTGTAGACAACTACTGTTGCTACGTGTTCTCTTTCGTTTTGCTCTAAACGCTCATTAATTCGCTTCTCTATACTTGCGATAGCACTTAGATAGTCTTCAGAGTTACTAATAATCGTCACACCTTCCATTTCAGGTAGGCTATGATACTTCGGTGCCAAGACGATGACCTTCTGTTTCCCTTTGGCAATGTGTTTCACCAAGGCCGTCATCTGCTCTTCTTTATCTGTTAGGTAGAGAAGATTGCCTTTAGCCAGGTTCCATATAACAGGTTCAACTGTCTCCAAGTCAAGTCCTAATGGCACGAGTCCGTTTTCATAAGCAGTCTGCACGCTTGCTCGGCTATAGAAGTCTTTCTCGGTCAACTCCTCTGGCACCATCGGGATGGCACTTGGGCGTTGTCCTGTCCAAGCTTCTTGGAGGGAAGCGACTTCCTGACGTAGGTTGTTGAGGACTTGGGTGTCGTTGGCTCCATAAACTGGGAGTGCCAGCTGGATGACATCCACCTCTTCACGCTTCATAAGAGCCCGTCCCTTGATGTCTTCCATAGTCATAGCGAGTGGTGTAGAGCCCACGATGGCCCGCACTTCACCTGCCTCATTTTGTGGTAGGCTCAACTGGTGCTTGAAGTTTGAGTAGAGTTGAGCACGAAGGTTAGTCTGACGTCCGGCTGTCATCAAGAGGTGAACCCCGATACTGAGACCTTCACGAGAGATACGCACCAAGAGCTTGAAGAGTTCCGCCTCATAGGCTTCTTCCTTGAAGGCTTCATAGCTATCTAAGAGGATGACAATTGCCGGCTCTTCCTGACCACTAGCCTGACGGTAGAGTTCTAAGGTCCCAACTCCATAGTCCGCAAGCAGTTTCTTACGACGGTTGAGTTCTTTCTCCATGATTCGTACAAACTTAGAGATCTTCTCCGTTTGGTCCAGAAGCATGGTATCCGCCACCTGTGGAAGCTTAGACAATGGAGCCAAACCATTGGTCCCAAAGTCCATCAAGTACATGGTAAGATCCTTGGGACTGTACTCTCTCGCCAAGTCCATGGCTGCGGTTTGCAAGAAGGTCGTCTTTCCTGTACCCGGACTTCCGTAGAGGAGGATATGACCATCCTTGGAGAGATTGATAGAGACAGCTTCCTGCTTCTGGGCCTGCGGAATATCCGCCATCCCCAAGAGGACAGAGAGTGGTTTCTCTTGTGTCCAGGCTACTGTCGGTTGCACTTCTTCCAGCTCGTCTAGCGTAATGCGCTCCTTAAGTGGTGGCAACCATGGCTGTGGTACTGGAGGAATTTCTTGTTCTTCACACAAGAGCTGGATATGGTGCACTATCGCATCCAACTCTGTCGGAACTTCCTTGATCTCATCCACATCTTCTAAGCCTGATAGGTCTTCATTCAAGATCTCATATTGGCCCAATTCATTGATCAGGTAGATGGTGTGGTCCTCAATCCCCATATCGTCCTTGTCCGGCTGGTAATCCGCGCCTGACCAGGCAGACTGGAAGAGCTCATAGACTTCATTATTTCCGACTTGCAGATAGGCACGACCTGTCTGGGTGATCTCGGCCGCGTCCGGTGTATGAAGCATTTCATTCGAGTCCGAACGATCCGCCACCTTAAGGGCAATCTTAAAGCGTGAGTTAGACCAGATCTGGTCATCCACCACACCTGATGGCTTTTGAGTAGCTAGGATCAAGTGGACCCCGAGTGAACGCCCGACACGCGCGATGGATACCAGCTCCTTGATAAAGTCTGGCTGGTTAACCTTGAGCTCTGCGAACTCATCTGAGATGAGAAAGAGGTGAGGGAGTGGTTCTGTCGCTTCTCCGTTTTTAAATTTCTTCTGGTATTGATTGATATGGTTGACTTCGAACTCTCCAAAGAGTCGTTCACGACGATGGATCTCCGCATTGATCGAAGCCAGAGCCCGCATGGATTGGGCACCATCCAAGTTGGTAATGGTTCCCAAGAGATGGGGCAGGTTTTTAAAGAGATTGGCCATCCCACCACCCTTGTAGTCAATCAGCAAGAAAGCCACATCATGAGGGTGGAAGTTAACAGCGAGGGATAGGATATTTTTTTGTAAATAGCAGAGCAGATAAACAAGCGAAAAATATAGAATTTTCAAGGTACTAGAAGGAAAATTTCCTTATCCCATTATACCATATGAGTGTTACCGTGAGAAGATGAGGAAAGCAAAAGAAAACCACCTGAAATAAAATCAGGTGATTAATGAAATTTTGCAGTTAGTTGAAGAAACTTTCAATCCAACCACTTATATTGTTTAACAATATTCCTAGCTGACCAATAAGTCCATCCATCTCCAAAGCTTTATTCTCATACTCATTAATTTTTATGAGTAACTCATCAATATTCTCGTCCATGGCCTTAATACTAGAATCAAAATATGAAATCAGATTACCTGCGGGGGTAACAAATTTCGTATCATGCAAATTTCCAGTCCAGGAATCATCATGTTCATCTTTTTTAGAAGCTACAGCTTTTTTTTGCTTAACAAACTCACTTTTAATTTTCCTTAATTCGTCATATATTTCCTTGACTTTTTTTGCCTCTTCTAAGTAACCTTCTTTTTTTGATTGAGCTGAACTAATCTGCGATTGAATTGCAGCTTGTTGACTAGCGTTTGACATAATTCCTCCTCTTAAATTTACTATTTATAAAATTCATTCAATAGAAATACCATTGTCAACAAGATGGGTGCTAAAATTAATGTTGCCATACATATCCATACTTGACGCTTATACACCACTTCCATACCACTGTATCTCTCAACAAAAGACTCTTTGGGACAAGCAGGGTTATACCAAACAGTCATCTTTGAGCCCTTTGGAAAAGCATCTTCCAAAACACGTGTAACAGAAACGACAGAATTTCTATAAATTGTTATCTTTTGAGCTAATAACTCCGATCTAGAAGTGGCTTGTACACTCTTCCAAGGAACTGATATGAGAATGACTCTATGGTAGTCCAGATTTCGTTGATAAGTACGCCCATCAACTTTATATTCAACAATTGGAGGACCTGCTGGTTTTGAATACTTGTATCCTACTACAACTCCCTCAACACATGCAGTAGATAAATTTTTTATCCTTAGTTCTCTTTTGTAAAAATAACGGAAAAAGAAAAGTACAGATGAACAGAGTAATAAAACTCCAAATAGCAACAAAAAATAAAGCTTTAAATCTGACATATAGTTCTCCTACTTCATTTGAATATCTGATATACTTAGGTTCATTTTTCTTTCGTCTACAATCTTTGTAACAATCGATTTCTGTTCAGTTGTTAAAGGAAGTAAGAAAATTGTTGCAGATTGTGTAGGCAGCTCCCCGCTTTCAGAAATCTTGTATTCAACTAATTCATTTTGGTAGATTTGCTGTCCCGCATAACTCCAACTAATTTTAAATTTAGCATCATGATTAATGTCAGTATCCGTCTTGTTTAATATCATAAATACTGCATACTCCTGCTCATTAAATGTATATGTACTACCAGAATAGTATAGAGTAACTTCTCCTTGATTACCTACCTCAGGATGTTCTTCAATTAATTTCTTTCCAAACTCTATTAATTCCGAAGTTTTACCTTCATATTGTGGTGCTACTACAAATTTTAATTTTTTCTCCTCCTTGACAATCGTCTCATTTTTATTAGCCTCTTTATCTTTAATCCCATTAGAGCAACCTCCAAGTATTAACAATAAAATTATAACAAACAGCTTCTTCATTTTTTCACCTTTCTATTCAAAATCCAATTAATTCCTTTTCCTATTTTCATTTCTAACTCCTTAATATTATTCGTATTTAATTATATCATACGAAACTTATAATAGAAAAACTCACCTGAAATAAATTCAGGTGATTTGTGTAATTATGGAAAATCATTATATTGACTCTCTGCGATTTCAACCATTTTCCTACGATTATGACGTTCCTTAGAATCTTTTCCGCCTTGGATATAACGTTCTCTACGCTCTGCTCGTGACTCAGGAGCTTTCGTATACATATTCTGACCGATGGACTGAGCCATATTCGCATCTGCGCTTCGAAAGGCCTCACCAACCGCCCCAAGATACTCATCTAAGGAACTAATCGTCTCCACCATTTCCTTAGAGAGTTTCTTAATACCATCTGTCGCAGCTTCTATCTTTTCCGTCGCACTTGAAGAAATGAGGTCCGAAACGTTATGTTCTAACTCACCACTCATATCTTTAAATGCACCATTCACCCGGCTGAGATTATCCGGATTAATTTTCTTATTACTCACTCTTTATCACTCCCGTCTGGTCTATAGTAGTCTATATTTCTAAGGGCAGGATGTTGCTCCAACCAAGCATTCGCCTCTTGGCTGTTACGAATCTGAACATCGGAGGCTTCCCCATCATCATTACGTCCATAAACTGTTAGAAGGTCTTCTCCCTTGGGGGCGAACCAGTGTAACAAGGTGTCAAAGCACTCATCCGGTGTGACCTTATCTGTACGGACATAAAGCGACCAATTCTGATTGATGAGTTTATCTTCGATGTCTGGATAAAGACTGTAGAGGTTGATGTTAGGGTCTGGGACCTGCCCTTCAGACCTAGTTGTGACGATCTCATTCAAAGGACCAATATAACCCTTAGAGTCTATAACCTTATTGAAGTTTGTTATTCTTGCAGTAGCGCTTATATCAGAGTCCCTTCCAAACTTTGTGTCTTTTGGAAGATCCACTACTTCTTCCGTCTCCAAATTGAGATAGACTGTTTTGTAACTTCGATTCTCTTCATCGGTTAAATCTACAATTTCTAACCCAAAGTAGTGAGTATCCCCAACGTAATACGAGCCAATCAGTCTTGTAGGAACGCTTTTCTGATTGTAGCTTCGCACTGCCTGAAAAAGGTCAATCTTTCGTTCAGGCAAGCCCTCCTCGTCTAAATTATACAAAATCAAGTTCCGATACTCTCCCTCCATCTGGAGATGAGGTAGGGTATGTAGCTTTTTTTCATCCTCTACTATAAAGGTCTTATACTCATCTGTGATCGCATATGTTTTACTGACAAATAAACTCCCTTTATTGCTAGGCGCAAGGACATATTGGTTCTTATCTCCAAATAGTTGAAAGTCTGATTTTCCCATAGCAGTTCGCATTCTATACTCTAGTTCTTTTGGGGGTTGACTGGGCTTCAAAAGAAGAAAGAAACAAGATCCTGTTACGACTAAGAGGCTTAAAACTCCCAGAATGATTAGTATTTTTTTCCTATATTGTTTCATTGACTTCCTCCTGAGTATTTGTTGTTTGTATCTGATGAACAAAGATTATAAACTCTTAACCCATTATACCATATGCGTGACACTGTGAGAAGATGAGAAAAGCAAAAGAAACTCACCTGAATTAAATTCAGGTGAGTTCAGATAGTTATGGAAAATCTTTGTATTGACTCTCTGCGATTTCAACCATTTTCCTACGATTATGACGTTCCTTGGAATCTTTTCCGCCTTGGATATATCGTTCTCTACGCTCCGCTCGTGACTCAGGAGCTTTCGTATACATATTCTGACCGATGGACTGAGCCATACTCGCATCTGCGCTTCGAAAGGCTTCACCAACCGCCCCAAGATACTCATCTAAGGAACTAATCGTCTCCACCATTTCCTTAGAGAGTTTCTTAATACCATCTGTCGCAGCTTCTATCTTTTCCGTCGCACTTGAAGAAATGAGGTCCGAAACGTTATGTTCTAACTCACCACTCATATCTTTAAATGCACCATTCACCCGGCTGAGATTATCCGGATTAATTTTCTTATTACTCATCGGCTGTCTCCCATGTCTACTTTATAAAGGTTTTTTAGAGCTGGATGCTGCTCCAACCAGGCATTCGCCTCTTGGCTGTTACGAATCTGAACATCTGAGGCTTCCCCATCATCATTCAGTCCATAAACGGTTAGAAGGTCTTCTCCCTTGGGGGCGAACCAATGTAACAAGGTGTCAAACCACTCATCCGGTGTAACCTTATCTGGACGGATATAAAGCGACCAATCCTGATTGATAAGTTTATCTTTTAGGTCCGGATAAAGACTATAGAGATTGATATTAGGGTCTGGGACTTGCCCTTCAGAGCCAGTTACACCAATCTCATTCGAAGGATCAAAATAACCTAGACTCCTTAAAACCTTATTATAATTAGTTACTTGCGCTATATCACTTATGTCATAGTCCCTTCCAAACTTTGTATCTTTTGGAAGTTCCACCACTTCTTCCGTCTCCACATTGAGATAGACATCTTTGTAAATTCGATTCTCTTCATCCGATAAATCACCAATTCTCAACCTAAAATAGTGAGTACCCTCAACATAATAGGAGTCAATTAGATTAATAGGAATACTTTTCTGATTGTAGCTTCGCACTGCCTGATATAGGTCAATCTTTCGCTCAGGCAAGCCCTCCTTGTCTAAATTATACAAAATCAAGTTCCAATACTCTCCCTCCATCTGGAGATGAGGTAGGGTATGTAGCTTTTTTTCATCCTCTACTATAAAAGTCTTGTACTCATCTGTGATCGCATATGTTTTACTGACAAATAAACTCCCTTTATTGCTAGGCGCAAGGACGTATTGACTCTTATCTCCAAATAGTTGAAAGTCTGATTTTTCCATGGCAGTTCGCATTCTATACTCTGGTTCTTTTGGGGGTTGACTGGGCTTCAAAAGAAGAAAGAAACAAGATCCCGTTATGACTAGAAAAAGAAGAAGGAGGGACCAGACAACTTTCCGATTCCTAAATACCTGTTTGTTCACTATTAGTTACCTCCTATTCCAACTAAGTGATTGAAATAAAGACCCTCCGCCTTACTATAATCATCATAGGTAAAATTATAATCTTTAATATCCTGTGTTACATTTTGGAATTCATTCAATCCTTTTACGAGCTTTTCTCCACCCAGTTGCTCAGGAGAAATGCTGCCATCCCCACTGAAAAGAGCTTTCACTTCCTCTGTATAGTCCCCAGATGGTTCAATCGCATTCAATTTTCTTTCTAGTTTATCTAAATCATCAACTGCTTTTGCTACATTATTTGGGTTTTGCTCTAAAATCCGACGGAAATAATAACCTCGTAAACCATTTTGCTGGAGGTCTGCCATCCGAAGATTGGCCTCAAAGTCATAACGAGATTGACCAGAAATATGCTTATAGCTATTTCCTTCTTTTATTGCTGTAGCACCTGTATCCATTTCTTGATTTAAAAGATCGTTATCCATTTTTTCCAACTCTGATTGAATCTTTTGAGCTTTCTCAAAATGTTCTAAGAAACCACCAGCAACATGTGAACTAGCTTTTTTTATATTCTTATATTTTTTAAAATCAGTTTCACTCAGTGCCTTTGTACCATTTTTAGCTATAGCATCAAATATGTTTTTCTCCTCTTTGGTTGCTGCTGCTGCTTCTACCATATTCCAAAAGAAACCTGCAGCCGGGTTCATAGATACAATGTTCTTAGTTGTATTATAAGCCGATTCCAGCCATAAACGGTCTTTTTGCTTTCTAAGTTCTTCCATTTTATCTAATTTTTTAAGCTGATCCTGCTCCTTATAACTACTTACACTAATCGTTTCAG
>NZ_GL732469.1:103387-108290 GCF_000187645.1 Streptococcus sp. C300 | reverse complement strand
AAGATTGGCCTCAAAGTCATAACGAGATTGACCAGAAATATGCTTATAGCTATTTCCTTCTTTTATTGCTGTAGCACCTGTATCCATTTCTTGATTTAAAAGATCGTTATCCATTTTTTCCAACTCTGATTGAATCTTTTGAGCTTTCTCAAAATGTTCTAAGAAACCACCAGCAACATGTGAACTAGCTTTTTTTATATTCTTATATTTTTTAAAATCAGTTTCACTCAGTGCCTTTGTACCATTTTTAGCTATAGCATCAAATATGTTTTTCTCCTCTTTGGTTGCTGCTGCTGCTTCTACCATATTCCAAAAGAAACCTGCAGCCGGGTTCATAGATACAATGTTCTTAGTTGTATTATAAGCCGATTCCAGCCATAAACGGTCTTTTTGCTTTCTAAGTTCTTCCATTTTATCTAATTTTTTAAGCTGATCCTGCTCCTTATAACTACTTACACTAATCGTTTCAGAGCCATCTTTTCGATCTATTCCTAAATCTTGGATTGTAAAGGTATATTCACCATTCTTCTTCGAAGAGGTAAAACTTCCTGCTTTAATATTTCGTTTAGTCGTCGCTGTAAAATCACCAATTTCCCCATTGCCTAGAGAAACTCTTTTAGCCGTAATTGTGGTCTTTCCAAATTTTTCAGTATTCATATACGTTAAAATATTATTTAGACGACCATAGCGAACGGAGGTTTCCTTTAATGCTTTTAAGCGTTCTTTTGCTTCCTCTTCCTCTTTTAACCATTCTTCATACTCTTTACTATTGTAGTCTTTTGGCATAGGCTTTCTCAACGATTGCCCCTTAGCATTAAGGCCATCTACAATCGTATCAATACTAGATGATAATTTCGCTGTATAGACTTGAACCTCTTTCACATCTCGATTAGAAAGAACCTCAAAGAATGCCCCTAATCCATCAACTTCACCTTTCTCAGCAGCCTTTTCTAGACGATTGGCAACTAGCATCGTCGTTGGGAGACTAGCATCATCCACTTTCGCTCTGGCTAATTTTTCAAAATAGTCTTTTTTTGTCTTATATCTAGATTCAGAAATTAAAACCTTTATGATTTCAACATCATCAGAGGTATAAGCCGCATCAAGATAATTGACATTATCCTGTCTTAAGTCACCTCGTTGGATAGCATCCAAAATATTTAAAGCTGGAATAGAAGTTATGGCCTTGGCATTTTGAGTCAAAATTGCTAAAGACTCAAAGGTCTCGGCTGACTTTGTTATGTCAGTCTCTAGTTTTTCATGAGCAGTCTTAATTCCCTTATGTGTTTCCTTTCGAGACTTCACTTCCTCCAAAATCAAACTGTCAGCTGTGGAATCAAAATTAGAAATTGTGGCATCCCCTTCTCCCATTACATCAACAGCTTGCTGAACTACTTTTATGACTTTACTTTTTACTATTGCAATTACATCACGTTGCTGGGCTTCCAAAGAGTTCGTTAGAGTGGTCATAGATTCATCATCTGTAAAAGCCAAGGAAGAAAAACCCAAACCTTTCAATTCTCCCGTAAAGGTGAAAACTTGTTGACCATAGGTCATGACAGCCTTTGGAGCATCTTTAAATACCGTTGTTTGTATCGCATTCAACTTCTCAAAGAATGCATTAATGGCCTCTGCCTTCTCACCTTCAAGGCTAGTATTAAACTCTCGGACTGTATCACTCGCCGCTTCTTCAAAACGTCCGCCAAAACTATGAATACTAGTTCCATAGCTGTCTAAACCGGCTATATTTTTCACTTGTATCGACATCTACCTCTCCTTTCTAGTTGCCATTTAAAGCCATATTTAAGGCGTACCGGGCATTTGATTCTGCCAACCGAGCGCTTTGTAAATCTGATTCTGCTTCCGAAATCTTACTATCCAGCAAAGACAAAATCTCATCCTTTTTTTCAGACAGCATTTTCTCTAATTTGTCCAAATCTTCTCTCTCTTGTTTTGCCTCATCATCATACTTTTCGCCTGCAATATAAGATGACAACGATGAGGATGTCCAGATATCTGTAGATTCATTTTTAACGTTCTTTCGCTCAGCTTCTAGTTCTGCTTTTCTACTAGCCGCTTGGCTTGTTACTGACGAAGCGCTATACAAGGCATTGGTCAACGCTATAATAGTTTTAATATCTTTAGCCATAGCTATCTTCCCTTTCTATATCATTAATACTTTCATTCTACTTGCTACCCCATCGGAAACATAGTAGTGTTCTTGTTCTTCTAATTGTGGCTCACGAACAGGTCTATTTGTGACAGTCAGAACTGATTGATCGCTTAAGCGAAGCCCGATAACAGCCTGCTTATAAGAGCGAGCCGTTTTTGAGACCACATCAATGTGTTTAGTAATCAACGGCGAACTCATTACAAGAGAACCATATCCAGCTCGTATTCCTTTATCTAGGACATAAGCCAATGTATCAAGCGCTTCTGAGTTTAATTCTCCCACCAATTCAGTTAAATTGTAGATAACTACTGTTGCGACATGTTCTCGCTGTTTGCCTTCTAACCGTTCCTGAATCTTGAACTCCATCATATCTAAGCCTTCTAGATATTCCTCTGGACTTGCAAGAATCGTCACTCCTTCCATTTCAGGTAAGTTATGATACTTCGGTGCCAAGACGATGACCTTCTGTTTCCCTTTGGCAATGTGTCTCACCAAGGCTGTCATCTGCTCTTCTTTATCTGTTAAGTAGAGAAGATTGCCTTTAGCCAGGTTCCAAGTAACAGGCTCAACTGTCTCCAAGTCAAGTCCTAATGGCACGAGGCCGTGTTCATAGGCAGTCTGCACGCTTGCTCGGCTATAGAAGTCTTTCTCGGTCAACTCCTCTGGCACCATCGGGATGGCACTTGGGCGCTGTCCGGTCCAGGCTTCTTGGAGGGAAGCGACTGCTTGGCGCAGGTTGTTGAGGACTTGAGTATCATTGGCTCCATAAACTGGGAGAGCCAGCTGGATGACATCTACCTCTTCACGCTTCATAAGGGCACGTCCCTTGATGTCTTCCATGGTCATGGCAAGGGGCGTAGAGCCCACGATAGCCCGCACTTCACCTGCCTCATTCTGTGGCAGGCTCAACTGGTGCTTGAAGTTCGAGTAGAGTTGAGCACGAAGGTTGGTTTGACGACCGGCTGTCACTAAGAGGTGAACCCCGATACTGAGACCTTCACGAGAGATACGCACCAAGAGCTTGAAGAGTTCCGCCTCATAGGCTTCTTCCTTGAAGGCTTCATAGCTATCTAAGAGGATGACAATAGCCGGCTCTTCCTGACCACTGGCCTGACGGTAGAGGTCTAAGGTCCCAACACCATAGTCCGCAAGGAGTTTCTTACGACGGTTAAGTTCTCTCTCCATGATTCGTACAAACTTAGAGATCTTCTCCGTTTGGTCCAAAAGCATGGTATCTGCCACCTGTGGAAGCTTGGACAATGGAGCCAAACCATTGGTACCAAAGTCCATCAAGTACATGGTAAGAGCCTTTGGACTGAATTTGCGAGCCAAGTCCATACCAGCAGTCTGAAGGAAGGTGGTCTTTCCTGTACCCGGACTTCCGTAAAGGAGGATATGACCATCCTTGGAGAGATTGATAGAGACAGCTTCCTGCTTCTGGGCCTGCGGGATATCTGCCATTCCAAGTAGAACTGAGAGTGGTTTCTCTTGTGCCCAGGCTACTGCTGGTTGCACTTCTTCCAGTTCGTCTAGTGCGATTCGCTCTTTGAGCGGTGGCAACCATGGCTGTGGTACTGGAGGAATCTCTTGTTCTTCACACAAGAGCTGGATATGGTGCACTATCGCATCCAACTCTGTTGGAACTTCCTTGATCTCATCCACATCTTCTAAGCCTGACAAGTCTTCATTCAAGATCTCATATTGGCCCAATTCATTGATCAGGTAGATAGTATGGTCCTCAATCCCCATATCGTCCTTGTCCGGCTGGTAATCTGCCCCTGACCAGGCTGACTGGAAGAGCTCATAGACTTCGTTATTCCCGACCTGTAGATAGGCACGTCCTGTCTGAGTGATCTCGGCTGCGTCCGGTGTATGAAGCATTTCATTTGAGTCCGAACGGTCCGCCACCTTAAGTGCGATCTTGAAGCGTGAGTTAGACCAGATCTGGTCATCCACCACACCAGATGGCTTCTGAGTAGCTAGGATCAAGTGGACCCCGAGGGAACGTCCGACCCGAGCGATGGATACCAGCTCCTTGATAAAGTCTGGCTGGTTAACCTTGAGCTCCGCAAACTCATCTGAGATGAGGAAGAGGTGAGGGAGCGGTTCTGTCGCTTCTCCGTTTTTAAATTTTTTCTGGTATTGATTGATATGGTTGACTTCAAACTCTCCAAAGAGTCGTTCACGACGATGGATCTCCGCATTGATCGAAGCCAGAGCCCGCATAGATTGGGCACCATCCAAGTTGGTAATCGTCCCCAAGAGATGGGGCAGATTTTTAAAGAGATTGGCCATCCCACCACCCTTGTAGTCAATCAGCAAGAAAGCCACATCATGAGGGTGGAAGTTAACAGCGAGGGATAGGATATAGGATTGGATGGTTTCTGACTTCCCTGAACCAGTCGTCCCTGCGATCAAACCATGAGGTCCATGGGCTTTTTCATGCAGATTGAGCTGAACCAGGTCATCTTGACCACGCAGACCAATTGGCACAGCCAAACTCTTGTAAGGTGCGTTCTTTTTCCAACGGCTCGATACCTGCAAATCCTCAAAGGTCTCCGCCCCATACATTTCCATAAAGGTCACAGAATCTGGGATCGAACTCTTAAGATTTTGGAGGTGATTGAGCGGTGCCAAGGTACGGGCGATCCGCTCCTTGTCATAATCTGCTGGGAAGTGGTCCAAACGGAAGTCCGTCTCTTTCAAAACTCCTTCTTCCATGACCAGTTG
>NZ_GL732469.1:0-103364 GCF_000187645.1 Streptococcus sp. C300 | reverse complement strand
AGTTAACAGCGAGGGATAGGATATAGGATTGGATGGTTTCTGACTTCCCTGAACCAGTCGTCCCTGCGATCAAACCATGAGGTCCATGGGCTTTTTCATGCAGATTGAGCTGAACCAGGTCATCTTGACCACGCAGACCAATTGGCACAGCCAAACTCTTGTAAGGTGCGTTCTTTTTCCAACGGCTCGATACCTGCAAATCCTCAAAGGTCTCCGCCCCATACATTTCCATAAAGGTCACAGAATCTGGGATCGAACTCTTAAGATTTTGGAGGTGATTGAGCGGTGCCAAGGTACGGGCGATCCGCTCCTTGTCATAATCTGCTGGGAAGTGGTCCAAACGGAAGTCCGTCTCTTTCAAAACTCCTTCTTCCATGACCAGTTGGCCTGTATTACGGTCCTTGATATTGATCACTGTCTGGATGTTCTCAGACAAGGAACTCATGACATCCTCTACAAAGATGAGAGAACAGCCTAATTCCGTTGGATCTTCGGTAAAGAACTCCATGATGATATGATCCAAAATCAGCTTCTCATCGGTCACTAAAACCACGTAATGAGGATGGAAGAGGGTGCTCTCCTTGTGGGATGCTTCTTCCTTTTGACTACGACGTAGTTTCAAGATTTGGTTCAAACTATTCAGAACTTGGTCCCGTGTTCGTTGATTGTAGACAAAACCGCGGACATTGAGTTCTTGCAGTTTAGCATGAGGTAGCCAACGCATCCAAGACCATTGCTCTTTTTCCTCTTCAGGCAGGATCGTAATAAACTGCACATCATGATAAGAATGGAAAGTCGCTAGCTGCATCACCAAAAGTTGCAGTTGTTCTAGAACGAGATTTCTAGGTCCAATATAACCCACTGGTCCATGGCTGAGGTTTGCCGGGATTGGCATATCTGGGATCTTTTTGTGACGACTATAGAGAGCGTAACCCTCTTCTTCTAGAGCATCCTTCTTACCACTACGCTCCTGTTGACCGTATTTCAAGTCATAGCTAGTCGGCATTTTCCCGAGTCCCAAACGATAGTATAAAAAGTCAAAATGCAAGGGAGTCTTTTCGTAGATCCGGTGATTGTAACTCTCAACCAAGTCCGTCAATTCTAAAATCGTTGGAAAATGATAGTGCATCCCTTCTTTTTGTTCTCGTTCCAGACGAGTCAATTCCTTGACCTTATCTTTCAGGTAAAGACGATAGAGATCGACCCGTTCCTTCTTATCAGCCTTGTACTTTTTACGATTTTTTATGAAACCACGGATAGAAAAAATCATTGTGGTTATGGACATCCCTACTGTCGCAAGGATATAGATCCCTCGAGGTTGAATTAAGGTGATTAAGACGGTTACTCCGACCATCATCAGAGGAGGAACGATCAGCTTTAACAGTTCATCGCTCGGTTTAACCGGTTCCTGGCCTGGGGGATTGATCAAGATTTTATCTTCGCTGCCACGATAGATGATCCGTGGAGAACGATGATAATCTGGATAATCTTCATAAAAACCATATCGAGATGGTTCTCTCAGAGTCAGTTGTGGCCCAACTTGGGCAGGACCCTGGACCCATACTTCATCAGGATAGAACTTGATCGTCACCGCCCCTAGACTCAACTCATCTCCAAAACCAATCAATTGCTGGTCCATTTGTTCCAGATGATTGTTTCGATAAAATGCGCCTTTTAGTCGAGTTAGCTTCCATTGATTTTGGGATTTTTGGAGTAAGAGTTCAACATCTCCATCTAGTGTGATCAATGCACCTCTTTGAGAGCCAATCTGAAACTCTGATAAATCCAAAAGGTCATAAACCCTTGGCTCCCCTTCTCGGAGATAAAAGACGACCTCACCCAAACGCAGACCATCTTTCAAGAGTCCTGCTTCATCGTCGTACTGATAAAAGACCTCGTCACCATCGACCTTGAGCTGAATCGGTCTTTCCTGTTGAGAAAGGTAGACTTGGGCCTTTTCAGTCGCCCCGATCAAGACCGTCTTATCTGCACTCAGTTCTACTTCATAACGTAGACCTTGGCTGTAGAAAATGATTTGTTTTTTCATAATTTCTCTCCTTGGTCTACTTTAATTGCTAGAGGAGCTACTTGGAACAGGTTTCTTCTCAGATGACGGTTTGCTTTCAGAAGCCTTGTCTTGAGGGTTAGGAGTTGTAGAAGCATTGGAGCTTGATTCACTCGTTAGTAGCTCACTTCGACTATCCCAGTATTTCTTATACTCGCTTTCCAAAGTATTCAACTTACTTTCACGGTCTTTCCCTGACAAGTTACCATCTTCTCGAACCTGCTTGATTTCCTGAGTCAAAGCGTAGAGAATCAAGTCACTGTCGTTAATCCGTTTGGCAATATCAAGAGCCTCTTCAAAACGATTGCGCCCAACCTGGATCCAGTAAGTCAAATAAAGCTCATCTGACTTGAGTGTTACGTTGTTCAAGATGACTTTCTTTTGTTCAGAAGAAAATTCCAATCCCTGAATATAAGAGTAAGCCAACTCATACTTTTGCGTATTCGGCAAGCTAGCTGGATCAATTCTCTCTAATTCTGTAATAACACCACTATAATCCACTTTAATAAAGGCAGTATCTGCCTGCAACATCTTTTCTTTGAAAGGATTTTGCACAAAAATCAGATAGATAAGTGGAACGATCAACAAGACAACGCTGGCTGTTAACCAAATCGTTGCCAGTTTAAAGACACGATGGCGTCTACTTGGAACCAAGACCAAGTCTGCTCGTTCTTTCGCAGCCTTCTCCGTGTAGTACTTCTCCAAAACAGCTACTGCAGCCTCTATATCATCTGCCTGACATAGATCATTTAAGAAGTCTGGCAAGGTCTCTAATTCCAAGGAACCATTATAAAGATCCATGAAATCCAAATCGCTAAATAGTGTTACTGTAAAACATTTAGCCTGGCGTAAAAAATCTTCTGAGGATATTGATTGAGGAACCATCAGACCAGGAATTCCACGATAAGCAATCTTAGCCTGAGCATCCTTGGTAATAAAGAGATTTACTGGGTGCAAAAGGAAAGTCACAGGTAACTCCAAGGCGTCCTCTAGACGAAAAACGTTTAGGGCCAAACGGATTCTTTCCGAAATGGTACGTTCCTTTATTTCCTCATAAGTCAGTCCATGAGCTTCGACTTGATAGGAGAAGGTGACACTATCCTCATCAGACACCATCGATTGCTCCAAAAAGAATGGATGATGCAAATCCAATAGTAACAGTTCCCGTAAATCTTGACTCGCAACATCTGAACGTTTGAGTTTTAATTCCCAGTTTGTTTCATTTTTTTCATAGACAAACGACTGTCCACCAAATTCAAATTTTTCTTCAGCCACCTATATCTCCTCAATTTCTACTAAATCTCCTGTCGTCATAGGATAATCAGACAGATGTTTCCCTTCATCAATCAACAAACCTTTATTGACAATTCTTAATTGATATTTTTTTCGCTTGATACCTGGATTAAAAATCGTATCCACTTCTCGCACCAGCCGGCGCACTTCAATTCGCCGTGGAATGCGAATATCCACATCTCTTTCTCTCAAACGTAGGGTAATATTGATATGTTGCTCCACCTTTTACACGCCTCCTATGTCTGGTTTATCCTTTTCTAAGTTAGTTAGACAGACTAGTTAAAAAATTAGTCCATCCCTTCTACCATCACACGATAACTCATTACTGCCGTTGCTCCAAAAAGCAAGAAAATCAACACCACATAGAATATCTCTGGAAGAAAGTCATTCAGACCACCTTTTTCTACATGGCCTATATTTGTTTGAAATTTAATTGTTTTTTGAGCATTGGGCTGAAACAACTGTTCTTCAGAAGATTTTTTCACTGGTCTCTGTATAGCAGAAAACAGTTGGCCCCTTTCTGTGATCAACTGTTCCTCTTGATGCTGTTGCATGTCCTGCAACCTCTTTTGAGTTGCTTCATTAAAAAGCTCCTTGGTTTGTTCAGACTGTAGACCAAATTTCAATCCCTCTTTCTTTTCAAGTCGGGAATCATCAATCTGCAGACTGTTATCCTTCAAATCATCTGCAGCAGCCCCAGAGACTGCTGCACATGTTACTAAGGTAAGAAGGAAAAGAATGATTTTCTTCATATTTCTATTTTCTATTCTTTCTCAACTTGGCTTGCTTGAAACCACAAACTACTTTCTCTGATAAAAACATTTATAACAAGTAAAACAGCTATGACAACAATCGTTGCAACAAAAGCGATAATTGCTGCTGGATGTCCATCAAAGTATCCTGAGAGCAAACCTTCTAATATCGATAACGCATTGAGATTTTTGATAAATGCTGGGAAACCAGTTAGACTTGCTGTTGTCCCAATAGCATTTGATAGGTAGACAAAGCTAATCATCATAAAGAAGGAGAGTCCCATACCAATCACTCGGAAATGTTTAAGCAATAGATATTGACCTTGAATCAGTACAAATGCGGCTAAAACAATTAATAGAACCCAAGATGGTTGATATTCACGGCCAACCTGTAGCTGAACACTTGATACAACACCAACTACCAATCCGACAACGAGACTTAAAGCAGATAGGATGGTTACCGTCATCAAGTCTGTATCATGTAACTTATCAAGTTTGAACTTATCTTTGACTTTGCGAATAACGTTTTGAGTTGCAAACAGATAGGCTGTAAAGAGGCTAACAATCTCCAATAGTAAAATCCATGTAAATGGACGGTAAACATTGACAGTCGCTTTCACTGAAGTAGCATTTTGGGTAACAGGATTGGATAAGAAGTTCAACAATACTTCGTTTGGTACCCCATTTTGATAGGCATTATTCAGAACCTTCACAAAGGATTCTACAAAGTTTCCATTGTTAGTCAATTCTTCGTTAAACTGCGTCATCAAGGAGTCAGCATCTTGTGACAACTTTTCAGTACTTGTTTGAGCATTTGACAATTCACGATTGAAATTACTTAAAGTCTCATTAACAGACTCAGCCGCCTTGACATTGCTTTGAGAAGACTCCTTCACACCCTTAGTTTCTGATAAGAGAGTTGCATAATCAGTATTTAGAGTTTTCAGTTGATTATTAGTTTCTTCAAAAGCATCATTGCCTTTCCCTTGCTCCTCAACCAAATCATCTAGTTTCTTTTCCAACTTCTTGTACAACTCTAACTGTTCATTGATTTTTGTATTCAATTCTTGGTTGGTAGTCAAAACATCCTGCACATTTTTTTCTAGAACAGGCTTCAGTTTAGTCAGTGCTGACAAGGCTTTATCTACTTTCTCTTTAGCACCATCTTTATCTGTATCGCTAGCAGGTGCAGTTAAGCTGTCTTCATACTTCTTCAGATTTGAACTAATAGCTTCAAACCAAATATCTGACAATGCTTTAGACACATCACTATTTTTTAACCCTCTGACGGTATCGTATGCTTGTTTGAGTGATTCTACCTTTTGGTAGGCAGAAGCTATTTTCTGAACCTTTTGTCCGTAAGACACTGCTGCTTGCTGAACGGCTAAGACATCTATCGGAGCACTGACTGCTTGAACATCATTCAAGGAAATATCAACAGTCTTTGGCTCCGCTTTTGGAGTTGGGCTTGGAGCCCCAGTTGAACTTGTAGTTGGAGTCGGAGCTGCCTCTGCAACACTATAGGCTACTTTGAAAGTCCCACCCGTCTTCAAATCAATTTCTTGACCAAACTCAACTGGTGTGCCATCATAAGTGACCGAATGAACCGTCACTCCTGTTCCAGCCTTCCATGATACCTTAGCCTTTGTTCCTGTTCGTCCAACAGCACTCGTACTCGTGATTGCCAGACTTTCCAAATTCTTCAAATCAGTCGAATTGATTTCGTCACTAGGCTCTTTGATTGTTTTTAATTCAGTATAGTCTACAGAAGGAATTGTGATCGGTGTCATACCAAAACCACTAAATTCTTTTCCACTAAAGTCTTCTTTGGGTAATTCTGAGATTGCAGAAGCCAACTGCTCTTTGAGAGATTCTTCAGCCTTCTCTAGGTCCTTGTTTGCAGCTGTATCCAAAAATTGCTTAAGAGTGATTTTGCTCTTCTCACTTGTCCCATAGTAAGTGGCTAATTTCTCATCAATAAAGTTATGAATATCCTTTTTATGATTTTCAAACTTCGTTCTTTCGTCTGTTAGATTTTTCTGTAAGCTACCAATCTCTGTGCTGATGCTTTCTGCTACTTTTTTATAGTAAGCCTCAACTTCTGGTGACGTTCCATCAGTGGATGCTGGTGTTCCATCTATATTAGAAGTCAGAATACGTTGAGCTTTAATTAATTCTTTATAAGTTTCAATTTGTCCCTTAACGTCTTCCCGACTCTTAGAGATGAGTCCAGTGATAACATCCGCATGATTTTTCTTCTCAGTATCCCTATTCTTAAGCAGAGTGCCAAGGTTTTCACCATAGGCAATCTGTGAAACGTCATAACGACCAAAAATCTGAGAATAACTATCCAAACCTGTTTTTAAAGCACTGTTGGCGTCAACAGAGGAACTAGACATACTATAGAGAGTTGGGAAAAGATTTTTAGAGTTAATAGCTGTCCCATATAAGTTCGTACGATAGTTTCCGATATTGGTCGCTTGTATCTGTGAGCTAGCTTGGACATTCTTTTGAGCAGTGTAAAGATTGTTCAAAATACTAGCCATATACATATCGACTAACTGACCATTCAAATCAGCAACAATATCTTTCGCTAGTTTATTTGCATCATTTTCTACTTGCAAATTTCCTTGCGCATTCACCTTATAATTGATAGTTGTCTTATCAACATTGATGCTGTTAATATCGAGTATTTTTTCAGAAAAGTCACTAGGAATTGTTAAAACGAGTTGGTATTTCCCACTTTCTAATCCAGAATCAGCTGCTCCACGAGGGACAACAGACCAATTTTGTGAATTATCACGCTCGATATTTTTTACATAACTAGCACCTAGATTATATTCTTTTGTATCTACGTAGACAGGCTTATCTTCATTTACGATAGCTACATTTAATTTTGTCTGCTGATTAGCCTTTGCATTATTTTCATTGCTAATCGTTGTATTTTTTTGAACAGATAGATTCAAAAAAATAATCAATGCAAGCAATCCTAATGCCAGCAGACTACTTCCTATATATTTAAAAATTCTATTCTTCTTCATATTACTTTAAATCTTCTCCGTCATAAAAAATAGGAAGGCTCTCGCCCTCCTAAAGCCACTTATATAACAAATTAAATTTGTGATGCAAGATCTTGGTCGTTTTGTTCAACAATTTCAGCAACCTTGTTCAACTGTGCATTGATCTCATCAAGCAAAGTTGCAAACTCCTCAATTTTTGGAGACAATTCTGTGAATTGGCGATCAAAGCTCTCAAAAGCAGCACCTTTCCAGTTGTCTCGGATAGTATTTTGCTCTTGAGTCAATGTACGAAGTACTTGTCTTACTTCCTCAGAACCTTGAGTGTACTTTTGAGCAGAGGTGCGCAATTCTTCTGTTGTTAATTGAATTAAAGCCATGTGAAACTCCTTTATATTAATTTATGCCCTCATTATATCAATAATTTGTCTCAATTGCAAGTTTAAAATTCATTTTTTATTCTATTTATAAAAAAATAAGAGCTATTTCCATCTAAAAACTAGTAAGAAGGATTAAATTATCTACTTTTCTTGTATAATTACTTCTTTTTTATCTATAATAACAAACTATAACAAATTCATATCATCCTTCTTTTATAAGGTATATTTGTCAAACGTTCTTTTCTTCTAACTTTCTATGAAAGTTTTTATTCTCTTGATGACGAGCTTCCAGCACATTCTCTATACAACTCTTATAAAGTTGATGATAGTTATCCAAATTGTTCTCTATCTCAAAGATATATGGTTGAATTTCAGCAAAACTACTGTCTCTGCATGCATAGGAAAGCGCCTCTAGGAGATGATCCGTCTCCCTACTAAACTTGTGGAAATCATCATCCAAATCCATCTCCAAACGCTCTAAGTCTCGTAATTTACGATTATGCTCATCCTCCAGTTTCTGAAGTTCCTTTTTATCCATCACAAGCTTTCTCCTAGTTTTTGATCGGACTCTGTAAAGTAGGGGTTTGCAAGGTCTGTGTCAAGTAAGTTTCGGCAGCATCAGCGGCCTTGCCCTCAAATCCACCCTTAATATTGTTTACATAAGTCTTAGAGGCGTACTCTTGCATATCTGAGGCTGCTTCTTGCAACTTTTTAGCTAACTCCACTCCTTTAGCAAGGATTGACAGTTCTTTTGCAGTTACCAAGGCCCTGACTGCTTGGCGTTCTTGTTCCTTCATTCTTTCTTTGAAGCCTCTGTCGAGTTGCTCTCTTGTAATTAAAGTATCCTCATCCGTTAGGACTAACATTTTTTCCCCTCCATGTTTGTTTTACATCCGCCAATAGATTGTTAAAATCTTCAGCACTATCTGTATCTATGGTTTCAAAGGAACCACTAGCTTTAACCAAGCTCTCCCCTAGTTGCTCGATTTGTGTCAGGAAGGATGCTGCTGCTGTCTTCGTGTCACTTGCAACGCCTTCATACCAAAAGCTTGTTGTATCAAAACCAGAAAGTAGATTTGTAACTTCTGAACTTGACAAATATCCAACCATGTCAAAGGCTGTCTGTCTTGTCTCTTTTATCATGTTTTGAATATCTTCCTTAGCATCTGAAAGTAAGGTTTTCACAGATTTAACTTTGTCTTCCATGTCAAAATTTGCCAAATGGGCTGCTGTCTGAAGCAACTGAGCTCGGACCAAAATTCTCTTTTCTCCTGTAAGATTACCATTTCTCAGTTGTTCCTGATAACGAGGAATAGCTTCTCGATCCCACTTTATAGATTCCTGACGAGCTTCTTCGACGATCTTACTATACTCTGTTTTAAAATTCTCATAAAAGCCATATCCGATAGATGCCTTATTTACGATTTCCCCCCTCATAATGGCATTTAAAACATTTGAGGCTGCATTTTCATCAACTCCTAAAGTTCTTAGAACACCCAAGGTTGTTGCAATTAATCGAGCCAGCTTTTCTCCAGCCCTGAGCAATTCTGGGTGAAAATCCTCAGAGGCAGTCAACAAATTTCCCTTTCCATCCGATTGGAAAACACCAAAGTCATGGGAGCTTTCCGGATCAGTAATCTGGGTATAATGAAGGGGGACAAGGACATTGACTTTACCGATGGGTTTCTTAAGTGGCTCATCGGAGTCCCCAGGTAATTTGGTAATGGTATGCTCACGATTAAGCATCCCCACGACATCAAAAGGATTGACATAGTACTCGATTTTTTCGCTAATCTTTTTGATTTTCTCATCGCTGAGACCCATTTTCTTTAAGCTCTTTGTCGTGTCTGGGCCGTCAAAGAGGACGACTTTGCCGATTTTCTCCAGTTCTTGATCAGTAAGGCCAGCTACTCCTTGCGCAGAGACAATGGTCCCTAAGGAGTGACCTGTGATGTCCATCGTAGCATTTGGAGCCTTTTCGCGCATCTCAGCGATTTTAGCTTTCATTCCTACTGTCGCTAACTTGGCTTGTGGCGTATGAATATGGTTGAGCGCAAACTGAGCATCGTTGTCAACCCAGTCGTTCCAATTTTCATAACTGATGGCATCACTTCCACGGATGGTCATATAGGTTTTCTTGGTATCTTTAGTTAAGGTTGGCGTATCCGTTAAGTAGTAGGCATTAAAACCAGCTTCATCATCAGTTAAGAGTCCTTTTTGATAACGTTTGTAATGAATATCCTGCCTCATCCCATTCGCATCAGGAACTGGTATCGATGTGATTTTATAAGTATCTCGCAACTCAGGATCTGGTTGCAAGTAGACTTTTCCATTATGAGGAAGATTTTTTCCTCCGGGGGTGGTTTCCCATTCTTTTTTTTCTTTATTATAAAATTTATTATCTCTAGAGAAATCAAACAGCTGATAATCAAGAGCATTGTTATCTGGCGGAAAATTATTGGGACGATATGTATATGCGGATTGAGCTAAATCCGCATAAAAATTATCAAAGGTTTTTAAATTACTATTAATCATAATAATACCATCCCCCGTCCCTATAAATTCTTATAGGTTGCATTTCATAAATTCCAAATTCCTTTGGTATGCCATTAGCATCATTGTCTAAAGAAAATCCAACCATAAATTTCGTTTTATCATTATTATTTACCTTTCCTCTAAGTGTCAACATATAGCCACCGCCTTGAGGAGTTCCATTCCCTACTTGGCCAACCTCCATACTATCCCAATTAAATTGAACACTTTCCACTTTAGGGCTTAAAGCTTTCACAAAATCAGCCATATCCTCTTCATGCTCCTTCAGATAAGCCAACTGCTTGGCTCGCGGACTAAGAAATACTCCTCCAAATAGATTTGTTTTCTGTGCCATCCATGCTCCTCCTCCAAATACTACAAGTGCTAAAACTAGCCAAAGTAAAGTACGTTTTTTCATCTCTTTCCTCCTATATAGTGGAATCTAAGCATATTATATCATGAATGTAAAAAAAAATACTTTTAGCAAGTATTGTAAGTCAATAGGGAATGAGTGCTGTTAAATTTAAGTAAAAATTATCAAAATTTTTTAAGTTGCTATTAGTCAAGAAGTTTACCTCCTAATCTTATACCATTGCTGATACCCATGCTTTCCAAATCAACTTTTCCTTCTTTAATTTCTATTAGGACATTCCAGTCTGATTCTTTTAGATTGTTAAATTCACCAAATACACTCACAACTTCCCCTCCACCTTGTGGGGTTCCATTTCCAACTTTTTCCCACATAGTTTCATGCCAATTTATTTGAACAGATTCTATCTTTGGATTTTGAGATTTTACAAAATCCTTAATCTCCTCTTCATGCTCCTTTAAATAAGCCAACTGCTTGGCTCGCGGACTAAGAAATACTCCTCCGAATAGATTTGTTTTCTGCGCCATCCATGCGCCTCCTCCGAATACTACAAGGGCTAAAATCAGCCAAACCAAAGTACGTTTTTTCATTTCTTTCCTCCTATATAGTGGAATCTAAGTATATTATATCATGAATGTAAAAAATACTTTTAGCAAGTATTCGGAGTCAGTGGGGAATGAGGGAGGGATTAAGCTATCATAAAAGTTGTTATAATGTTTTAGATTATTATCCGTCATACTTGTCCCAACCTCCATTTTTTAACACTCTAGGCTGATTATACATACCAATCCTATCTATTGAAGGCACATCATTTTTATTTTTTAATCGAAAATCTATTGTAAAGTCAGAATCCTTTATATGATTAAAAGAACCCTTCACTGATAGATTATAACCTCCCCCCTGTGGAGTTCCATTCCCTATCTGTTCAACAGTTAAACTATTCCAATCCATCTGAACAGATTCTATCTTTGGATTTTGAGATTTCACAAAATCCTTAATCTCCTCTTCATGCTCCTTTAAATAAGCCAACTGCTTGGCTCGCGGGCTTAGAGTTATCCCTCCAAATAAATTTGTTTTCTGTGCCATCCATGCTCCGCCTCCAAAAATTACAAGTGCTAAAATTAGCCAAAGTAAAGTACGTTTTTTCATCTCTTTCCTCCTATATAGCGGAATCTAAGTATATTATATCATGAATGTAAAAAAAATACTTTTAGCAAGTATTCTAAGTCAGTGGGGAATGAGTGATATTAAATTTGAGTAGAAACTATCAAAGGTTTTAGGTTACTGTTAGTCAAAAATCTCCCATATATTATCTTTCAAAACTCTTATCGGTTGCATTTCAGAAATTTTCTTACTATTAGGAATACTATTTCTATTATATTCTAGAGGAAATCCTATTGTAAATTCCGTCTTTTCATTATTATTTACTTTACCATCTAATATTAAAATATATCCTCCGCCTTGAGGGGTGCCGTTTCCTATAACTTCGACTTCCATACTATCCCAATCAAATTGGACACTTTCGACTTTAGGATTTCTAGACTTTATAAAGTTCGCCATATCCTCTTCATGCTCCTTCAGATATGCCAACTGCTTAGCTCGCGGGCTCAGAAATAAATTTGTTTCTTTCGCCATCCATGCTCCGCCTCCAAATACTACAAGAGCTAAAACTAGCCAAAGCAAGGTATGTTTTTTCATATTGATGCTCCTTCAGATATATCATCTCCCTCTTACAATCCAAAACTCCGTAATTAAAAACAAATTACGGATCTATTGTTGCTTTAGAAATAGAAGATTGTCATTAAAACTAGTATAGCATAAAAGCCTCAAACAGCCTATTTCACCAATCCCTCATCTTGAAGATTTGTTAATAATTTGACCAGAAGAATTTGAGTTGAATGCAAAGAAACAATAGTGTGAATTATGCTAAAAATCATCAAAAAAAACACCCCATGGTTTGAACCATGAAGTGCTTTGAAACGTTGATAGTATCGTATTGATTAACGTTTTGAGGCAACTGACTTTGTCAGATTGCAGCCACATTTGTAAGCGACTAAAGTCGCAACAACTGTGTCAATTGCACCAATTTAGTATGAAAATCTAAAAAAGAACACCTCGAAAGGTGCTCTCTGTAAGTATAGTAATTCTCTCGAATTAACGTTTACTAAATTGTGATGCTTTACGAGCTTTCTTAAGACCTGGCTGGGGCATCACTTATTTCATATAATTTTAAAATGCTTTAAAATCAACGTTTTATCGAGTTTTTAAAAGATGAAATTTCAGCTAATTTCAATCAACTTCATCAAAATAAGGTAAATTTTCATTCAAAATAAGATAAAATCGAACCAGAATATCAAAAGTTTCCCTTATATAAAATTTATACATATTAGAACAACACCATAGAAAAGAGAGCCTCCGCTCTCTTTCTTTTTATCTATTATATTTTCGTTTTCCTGCTAAAGCGAGGAGTCCAACACTTGCTCCAAGCAATGCTAAAAGCCCTGAATCCTTTGTTCCTGTATTTGGAAGTTGTTTCTTAGGTTCTGCTTTTGCATTTGTAGCTTGAGCATTTGTAGCTTGTGCAGGAGCTTGATATGTTTTATCGTCTTTAGTTCCTACTGTCGCAACTACTGCTTTATCCTTAGCCTTCGCATCCACAACATCAACAACTTTACCAGTTGCGTCAGTAACTTCCTTAGGTTGACCACCTGCTTTACGGATTGCATCTTCTTTGTCTTTCAAAGCTTGCAAGCGTTGTTGTTCTGCAAGGTATGCGTCGTGTTCAGCTTTGAGTTGCTTAAAGTTTTCATAACCACGAGCCTTAACTTCAGCAATACCCTCAAGACGAGCCAACTCTTCCTTAGCAGTTTTCAACTCAGCACGAAGTACCCCAAGCTTGGATTTAGTATCAGTAAGCTCTTTGTCCAAAGCCTTAAGAACTTCATCACGCTTAGTAAGGGCAAGTTCAAGCACTGTATAGGTATCAGTAGCCTCTTTAGACGCTTCACGTTTGCGAGCAAGGTCCTCACCAGCTGACTTACGAGCCAAGACTGCTACATCATGAGCCTTAGTAAGAACTTCCAATTCACCTTTGGCAGTTTCAAGAGCCTTGTCTGCTGAGGCTTTTTCAGCTTTGGCAGTTGCAAGAGCCTTTTTAGCCTCTGCAAGAGACTTAGCCTTGTCAATAGCGTTTGTTTTAGCTAGTTCAAGAACTTCTTCAGCAGTTTTTAGGGCTTTTTTGTCTTCAGCCAACTGAGTTTTGGCGTCTTCAAGAGCCTTTTCAAGAGCTGGAACGTCAATCTTGTTCAATTGGATATCGGACAAGTGTTTGCGAGCAAAATAAAGTTCATCGTCAGCTTTACCATACCTAGTCTTAGCAAGATATACCCCATTTTCAGCGTCTTTGAGTTCTGCATAGGCATTGACGTATGCTTTTTGAGCTTTTTCAAGAGCCTTTTCATCTACTTTGGTTGTAGTTGAGGTAGTTTCTTGAGGAACTGATAAGGTGATTGAAGTTTCATACCCTTTGGTTGTGTAGCTTCCTGTACGACCAATACCTACACCAATAGCTGTTTTTCCAGCATTAGTTAAGCCAAGGAGAGCCATTGCACTACTGTAACGTGAATTACCAATAGAGTTTTCAGTAGTTCCCATAAGTGCATCGACGATACCCTGATACATAACCTGCTTGATATGAGCCATAGTTGTGATGTCTTTACCTAAACCAAGGAAATCTGGTACCATAGTGGAACGAATTGCAAGAGATGGAGTACCTACTTCAGTTTCTTTTTTAGCAAGCTCCAATTTTTCTGCTACGCTCTTAGTGTTGTGCTCAGTAAAAGCACCACCCTTACTAGTTGGGAAAGCATTGGCATAGTTATTGAAAGATTCAGCTAACTTAAGTGCACTTTCAGTTACTTTAAGAGGCTCAGTACCAACTTTAGCACGCAAGTCATTGATAATTGAAGCTGCATAGTAAGCCAACTGGATTCGTTGCTCATTAGTTAGATGTTGGTAGTCAACAATCTCAGTTGCGTCTTTATCTTCTGAACCATAAGGAATTTGATTGATTCCGTCTGTAGAATAGCTACCTGTAGAGTTAAAATCACGAAGTGAACTAGCACCTAACCCAGTTTCTTCGTCTGAATACGGAGTTTTAAGAGCTGCCTTACGAACTGCATCTACAGTACCTGTACCATTTGCAAGAGCCTTAATTGCATCGATATAGTCTTGCGAAAGAGCTGGCGCATAACCTACTTTATAAGGAGTTACCCCATCTTTTTGAATTAGTCGGTACTCTTCATCACTAACCGTTTTTGTTCTAGTAGTACCTTGTTTTACAACTTCAAGTTCAGCCTTAGCTTTCTTAACTGCTTCTTCTTTTTGAGATTGGTTAGCCTTAGCAACATTGAGGTTTGTAGTAGCTTGTTTAAACTCTTTTTCTGCAGAAGATATCTTGTCTTGGGTGTCTTTTATAGCCTGTTCTTTGTCTGCAACAGCCTTTTTACCTTCGTCAAGTTTTTTCTGAGCCTCATCTACCTTTCTCTCATCAACCCTAACTTTTACAGTAAGACCATAAGCTTCTCTGTCTAGTGTACGAATATCAGTAGTAGATGAAAGAGAATCTACTTTATTCTGAGCCTCAGCTACCTTGTTAGAAGCATCTGTAGCAGTCTTTTCAGCATTAGATACTACCTTAGTTTGGTCTTCAACCTTTTCAGCAGTTGCAGATACAGACTTATCAGCATCAGCTACAGCCTTTTCAGCAGTCGCAAGCTCACTGGCTTTCTTGTCAGCATCTGCCTTAGCCTCAGCTACCTTTTCAGGTGTAACAGTCTTAGCTTCTTCTACCTTTTTAGTAGTGTCAGCGATAGTCTTTTCAGCATCTGCAATGTTTGCTTCAGTAGATGCAACTACTTCTTTTTGCTTAGCTACATCCTGATTAGCCTTATCCAATTCAGCTTTAGCCTTGTCAACATCCGCTTGACTAGGAACTTTAGGTTTAACCTCGTCCTGAGCAACTACCCTAGTTGCTGGCTCATTAACCGCTACTTCAGTCTCACTAGCCGATACAGTAGTAGATACCCCTAGAGCCGAGATTGCAAGCGTTGAAATAACTGCGCCTGTGCGCAATTTCTTGCCGTAATCTTTTTGTAATTCCATCGTATAAATCTCCTTTTGATAGTTTTATAGTCCTATTTTATTACATATTATAGTGTTTTAAAACTATTTTATATAGCATTTCTCTTTTATAGTAGTTTTTTAAGACTATAAAATTGAGTATGATAGGATTTAAGGGATACTGATATGACAAAAACAAATCTACAATCTTATCTAGGTAAGAGAATCCGATTACTGAGACTTCAAAAAAATTTGACTCAACAGCAACTAGAGGAGCTGGCGGACCTACCATTAAAATACACGTACAAACTAGAAAATCTTGAGCCTAATATAAAAATAAAAACATTACAAAAAATTATGGATGCACTTGATACAGATATAGAGACTTTTTTCGATATATCCGTAACAGAAAGCAATCCTTTAATAAATCAGCTAATATATAAAATTAAGGAACTAACACCTATTAAACAAGAACGAGTTCTCAAGCTAATGATACAGCTTATTGACGAAATAGAAACATAAACCAAGTCACAAAAAAAAATGACTTGGTTTTATTTTATTCTCCTGTAAATAAAAACCGAATGTTCTTCGTATGGTTAAAAATTTCTAAGACCCTCGCGTAAATTCTTTCCCCCCTACCGAAAATGAATAATCAAAACAACCTAAAAAATAGGTATCCCAGCGAAGAGGTCTAACTACCTGAGCAAAATAAGAAGAGTCTGACGAAAATTTAGAACAACATCATACTATAATATATATCCACTGGCGTAAATTTTTGACTACCTATACTATAATATTTATACAATGGCGTATTTTTGAGATAATTCAATTTTTAATATTAAAATGACGTAGCTGAAGGAATCCCCTTGAGATATAGTAAGTGAAATTAAAAGATCGGGGTGATGAAAAATGTACTATTTGAGTTAAATTGATAACATTTGATAACTTGTTATCATCAAAGATTAAAATTACTTGTCAGCATTCTAAAAAGTCTGACCACGCACTTTTTGTCAGAAAGGATAACACGATGGCAAAAACAAATAAATCAACATTAGGAAACTACGATAGCGCAAGAGCATTCTTAGATGCTTTATCAACTTCTGTTGATATCCCAGCAGAAATCAAAGTAGTTGATACCAATAACGGAATCATCAATGAAGGTCAAGAAAATCAACGGCTATGGGCTTCACTAATATGCGTAGATGTCGAACTCTATGAACAGTTCTCTAGCATAAATAAAGAGGCTTACTGTCCAACATTCAAAGTCAAGCTGAAGAACTATCAAAACGAGAATCTAGATGGTTTGATAAACGCTGACATCGTACTTAACAAGTATGACTTGTCATTTGTTCTTGACAAGTTGAAACAGCCAGTCGGCATCGCTCTTGTAGCTGAGCTTGCTGATATTTCATTAAAATAAGTGATAAAAATAGTGAGTTATCATCTGCATTGTTTAGATGATAACTACTCACTATAAAAAGGAGATAAAACATATGCTAATGAAAATACTATCCTATCTTTTTATTGTACTGTTCCTATGGCAAAGTGTGAATGTTCTGTGCATCTCTCTAAAAAGACAGTTTCTCATTTTGTCAGATGAGGTTGTTAAGAAAAATGAAAATCTATGGGAACAATGTCTTTTGTTAACAGGCAAGCAAGTTAAGATTATAACCACATTGATCCGAGATGTCATTCTTTGGTTGTTGAAGAAGAAAGCTGATGAACAATTACAAGCTCGAAAAGCTACTATCTTACAAAACGTAGTCAATCATCTCAATCAAAACTTATCTCAAGATTTACAGTTAAAAACTATAAATCCTGCTACTACTAGCGGTGTAGATGTTTGGGTCTATCTCGCTAATAATCTTGACACAAACTCTCAAAAAGAGCTTGAAGAGTATTTCATGGGTGTGTTGGCTAAATACACAAATGAATTTGCTCTTGACTATATGCACATAGAAATGAATGTTGGTGCTGGTTGGGTTGCTAAATTTGATGTCAAAACAATTGAAGAGGCAACATACAATCGTATGGCAAGAGCTTCAGAGGTTGTTCAAGAAGAGAAATTTGATGAGGACTTAGATTTATGGTAGATACTAGACCATTATTAAAAGTAGGTGGTGGAAAACTAGGTTGGGAGGTTCCTAGTTCTATCATTAATTTCTTGATACTTGGTAATGTAGGTTCGGGAAAATCAGTGATCGCCAAGTTGCTTGTCATTGACGTATTTATTACTGCTCACAGAAAAAAAGAGCATTACCAATGCTTGTCGTTTCTGAAATCAAACAGGAAGACTGGCTAGAATTTGAAGATAGTCCTAACGTATTTCTAGGCTGGCAAGCTCATAAGGCAATTGAGCTTACCTATAATGAAATGATGTACCGGCAAGAAAATAAAACCAGAAAAAGAACACCACTTATCCTACTTATTGAAGAAGTTACAGTACTCATGAGTTCGCTCGAAGGAAAACAGAAAAGTAAAATTCAAAAGATGCTTAAGTCTATCATCCTCAGTGGCCGAAGTCGCTCTATTTTCTGTTGTTTGGTTTCCCAAGATTTACTAGCACAAGACGGTATTGATACAAATCTCAGAAATCAATTTGGAGCTGTTCTAGGTTTAGGAAATATGGCATCTAGATCAGCAATCTCAAGTAGTATTTTTGACATAAAACCTGGACAAAAGCTAGAAGCTCTTCCAAACCGTTATGGTTGGTATCAAGAAATGAACGGCAGTCAACCTATAAAAGTTCAAGTTCGGAATGTTCGTGATTTTACTAAAATGAACAAAGTACTTAAGAAGATGCTCGAGCAGTATCAGCCACCAAATGAAAGTGCCTCAGAGGGTTAGGATTGGCAAGCCGAAGTGCTTGTTCATTTTACCAATCCTAACCCTCTGAGGTGCAAACCTGCGGTAGGCAAGAAACATCTAAGATTTTAACTCTAACTATTCTTTACGCGTGTTAGACTGGGCTTGTCAACGGTCTAACACTAGAATAGTTAAAAGAATAATTAAAGAATAGTTAAAAAAGAAAGGTTAATTATACATGGCAACAAAGAAAAAAGAAGCACTTTTGACTTCTGTAGCAATTACACAATACTTTGATCCTAAATATTGGAAAAATGGTTGGGATGAAGAACTCATTAAATCTGCAAATGTTGAAAAAATTCTTGAGGAAATTGTCAGAAGAGTTGGTGAAATAGCAACTGTTTCCGAGGCATACGCAATAAAACACGACAAGGATACCTCCATCGGTTTTGACAGTGTAACTAGAACAACAACTACCAAGCTAAAAAAGCCACATATTCACGCTTTACTCAAGTTTGAGAAAGGTGCAACACTAACTGATTTTGCTGTACAAATCGGACTAAAACCTGAATATCTAGAAAAAGCGAAGTCTGGAAGGTATGGCTACGATAACTTGTTAGCTTACTTAATTCATGCCAAAGATAAAGATAAGTATCAATACAGCCCTGATGAAGTAATTTCTCTAACAGGCAAAGACTACTTAAAAGTTTATCACGAAAGACATCTAAGCTGGCTTAAAGGAAAAGCCAAAAAAGAGGTAAAACAAACCTACAAAGATATTGACTTACTTATCGATAACATTCTTAACGGAAACATCACCAAAAAGGAAATGCTTCTGAATAAAGACTATCACATGCTTTATGCAGTTCATAAAAGTAAAGTAAACGAGGTTTTTCGAACAATTGGGGAAATTAAAGGAACTATGACACAGCATGAACTGGAAAACAAGAAGTTCAAGAAGACAATTTTCTTTATTTTTGGACTTTCAGGCCTAGGAAAGACAAAATTTGCAAGAACACTGACTAAAAGTCTTATTCAGTTAGCAAAACTGAATGATCAAAACTGGCAATCAGTCTTGACCGCAGGCACTAACATGTTTGATGAAGTAAACGGAGAAGAAATCCTACTACTTGATGATGTTCGAGGAGATAGCTTAACCGCTTCGGACTGGCTGAAACTATTAGACCCCTATAATATTAGTCCTATCTCAGCACGTTATCAAAATAGATTAGGTGCTTCTAAAGTCATTATAATCACAAGTTCTAAACATCCTTTGACTTTCTTCTACCATGCTAAAGGAAACACTAACGAAGATTTATCACAATACATTAGAAGAATCGCTCATCTAGTAACCTTAAGGGGAAATAATGATAACATTACTTTCCATGAATCACAACCTAAACGAACTATAAACAGAGTTGTGAAAATTCCAGGCACTGACCAAACGACATCACTATCATACGATTTCACACCTGATAACGAAGCGGCAAGTAAAGAAGAATTGCTATCCATGTTAGTATCTACAGTTGGACTATATAATAAATGGGAGCACTGGGATTATAACAAAATAAAAACCCCATCCGAAACTTTAGCGAGCGAGGACGAGGTTGCAGATAATCAAGAAAAGTAAGTAGGGTATCTCTTGATACCTCTATTATACCATACATTGGAGGAACAGATGCAAGTAATTCTACCAGATGAACAAGTTCAACAAATTCAGCTCCTACTTGCTGAACTTATCACAAAAGAAATTGAAAAGAAGCTGCACCATAGTAACCTTGAAAGCCCTTTTTTAAACAAACAGCAGGCTTGCCACTATCTAGGCATCTCAAACAATACTCTAGATAGTTGGATCAAGAAAGGACTGCCTGCAATAAAAATAGGTAAGACTATACGATTTAATAAAGAAGCCATTAATTCTTGGCTTTACTCACAAAACTAGAAATATCTATATTTTTGTTTTATAATAGTCATGATATTTTCTGGTTCGATACACAAGGAGGATATCATGCCTATCAGTAAGACAAAGAACGGTACTTTTCGCTTAAAAATCTATATCCCAATAGAAGCACGAATGCCACTTGGAATTGTCAATAGCAATTATTACGATAAGAGATTCAAAACGAGAAAGGAGGCAAGGCAAGCTGAGATAGACTTGCTTACCAAGTTAAATCAAATAGAGGATAATGAGTTTTCAGGACTAGCAAAAGGAGATATTCTTTTCTCAAACTTCTATAACAATATCTGGTGGGACTCTTATAAAGCAGGACAAACTACATCCACTTCTAAGCCACCAAGCAAGTCAACAATTGCTAATACCAAAACATGTTTTGAAAAGCATATACTACCACTTCTTGGCAACTATACGATTCAATTTTTAAACCAAAATAAACAGGTTATTCTAAATTTGATGACGGCAAAAGCTAACGAATATGCAAACTTCAAAACTTTACGAAGTTACGTTATTTCTATTTTTGATTGGGCGGAAGAACTTGAGTATATTGAATCAAATAGAGTTGCAAAAACTTTAAGACGAATTAAGGCTGTAAAAAAAATTCAACTTGCAGAATCAAAACGTGATGAAGATTTATATTTAACTCATGAGCAACTCCAAGAGTGGTTTTCAGCCTTTAAAGAGGATTTAGAGAATGATAAAATATCACTCAAAGATTACGTCCTTTTCTATCTCACTTTTTTCCTCGGAGATAGAAAATCAGAAACATATGCTCTCCAGTGGAAACATATCGACTTTTCAAAATCTCAGATTCAGTTAATTCAGGCTTTAGATAGATACGGACAAGTAAAATCTACCAAAGGAAATAAAAAAACAATCTTTTCTATTTCTAGTGACTTACTTCAACTTCTGACTTCATGGAAAAAACAACAAAAATATGAACTGGCAAAGTTTGGTATCATCAGTAATCCAGAACAATTCATCTTTACTTACATAGATACCAAAGGTAATATCAATAAACCTTTACATTCTGACTATCTCAATAATAAGATGAAAACTATCAGAAAGCGACACCCAGAGCTTACACACGCTACGCCACACAAACTACGTCATACGGGAGCAACGCTCGCTAAACAAGCAGGAATGAGCTTAGAAGCCATTTCTGAAGCTCTAACTCATAGCGACACAGGTACAACACAGATTTATGTCAATACTTCTAATGTAGTCCCTATGGCCGTCGGTGAATTTGCCTTACAGTCTCTAAAATAATAAGGTGAAAATAAGGTAAACTTTGAGGTGAACTTTTTCAAAAAACATAAAAAAAGCACCCATGAGGTAAACTCTTGAGTGCTTTGAAACGTTGATATAATCGTATTGATTAACGTTTTGAGAATTGTGATGCTTTACGAGCTTTCTTAAGACCTGGTTTCTTACGTTCAACTTTACGTGAGTCACGTGTAAGAAGTCCTGCGCGTTTCAATGAATCGCGGAAGTCTGGGTCTACTTGAAGAAGGGCACGAGCGATACCGTGACGGATAGCTCCTGCTTGACCAGCATATCCACCACCAACAACGTTAACGAAAACGTCGTATGAACCTACAGTTGAAGTAACCGCGAATGGTTGGTTGATAACAAGACGAAGGTCAGCGTGTGGGATGTACTCTTCAACATCTTTTTTGTTAACAGTGATTTTACCAGTTCCTGGAACAAGGCGAACGCGTGCAACAGCGTTTTTACGACGTCCAGTACCTGCATATTGTGCTTGTGACATACTTTATTGTTCCTTTCCTTAGATAAGTCCTGAAATATCAAGAACTTCTGGTTGTTGTGCAGCGTGAGTGTGCTCAGCTCCAACGAATACTTTCAATTTCATACCTTGAGCGCGGCCAAGAGTATTGTGTGGAAGCATACCTTTAACTGATTTTTCGATCAAACGTACTGCATTTTTAGAACGTAGTTCACCAGCAGAGATTTGTTTCAATCCACCTGGGTGGTTTGAGTGAGTGTAGTAGATCTTATCAGTTGCTTTTTTACCAGTCAATTTAACTTTTTCAGCATTGATAACGATTACGAAGTCACCTGTATCAGTGTGTGGTGTGAATGTTGGTTTGTTTTTTCCGCGAAGTACGCTAGCAACAACTGCTGAAAGGCGTCCAAGAGGTACATCAGTTGCGTCAACAACGTACCATTTGCGTTCTACTTGGCCTGGTTTAGCCATGAATGTAGTTTTGTTCATGATTTCTCCTATATGAATATCGTTTTTGTTTACAGGGCGGATGTTCCGGTCCGCGGGGTATTTGAAAGGTTCCGGGGCCTTACAAATGGGGTAAACAATACCGTCTACTATCATACCAAATTTTACTACTAAAAGTCAATAGATATGAAAAATATTTTTGCCGATTTCAGTGTTTAACATCTAGAAAAACCTCGCTTTTGCGAGGCTCTCCTATTTATAAGCTAAGGCACGTTTAAAGGTTTTCCAGATTCCCAAATCATCTGTTTGAAGGACTAGACTAGCATACATGCGTCCGATAAAGGCTGTTGCAGTGACTGCAAAAACAACCGTTATAGCAAGGGAAATCCAAGCTTCTAGACCACTCGCATACCCATTTATAGCTCTAAATGGCATAAAGAAGGTCGAGATAAAAGGAATATAGGAACCAATTTTCAGAACTAAATTGTCCCCAGCAGCACCTAGAGAGGTCACACCGACAAATCCTGCTATAATCAAGATCATCAATGGCGACAAGGCCTTTCCTGAATCCTCAGGGCGAGAAACCATAGAGCCTAGGAAGGCTGCTAAAACAACGTACATAAAGAGACTAACCAAGACAAACAATAAGGTATTGAGCGAGAAGGCCTCCCCTAGATGATTTAAAATCCCAGATTGTGCCAAGATAGGGATGTCTTTAAAGAGCAGAATGGCAGCAAGTCCACCCACGACGTAAATGCCAATATGAGTCAAAATCACAAGAAGTAGAGCCAGCATGCGGGCGTAGAAATAATGACTAGCTCGGATACTAGAGAAGACCACCTCCATGATTTTGGTTCCTTTCTCGCTAGCTACTTCCTGAGCAGTGACACTAGCATAGGTAATCAAAATCATATAAAGGAAGAAACCAAGCCCAGCAGCCGCAATGGTTTGAACAATTTTTTTGTTTTCCTTAGATTCATCAATCTTCTCAGTAAAATCAACGGTTTGACTCAGGCGTTTTTCCTGTTCTTGAGACAAATTAGCCGCCGAACGATTGAGTTGGTATTGCAGTTCGTTTAGCTTATTGGTTACTGCTAGTTTGATGCCTGTTTCAAGAGAAGTTTCACCATGATAGACGGCCTTGAGGACACTGTCCTCTTGGTCAATGGTTAGGTAACCCTTGATTTTCTCATCCTTGATAGCAGCCTGGGCACTGGCTTCATCCTTATAATCAAAGTTGATACCATTGGTACCCTTGAGCCCTTCTTCCACAGATGGCACAGTTGTTACTACTGCTATCTTGCTATTCTTGGCCATAGAAGACCCTTGGAGAAAGCCGATTCCTACAGATAAGGCTAAAAAGAGGAACGGCGAAATCACCATAAAGAAGAAACTCCACGACTTGACATGTCGAAGATAGGTTTCCTTCATTACAACCCACATATTTCTCATACTTCCACCCCTGATTCTAGTTTAAAGATTTCATCGATTGTTGGAGCCTGTTGGTCAAAGGTCGCAATATATTGACCTTGAGTGAGGATTGGGAAGAGTTCTCTTCCAGCGCTCTCATCATCTAGGATCAATTTCCAACTGCCTTGCTTGGTCAAGCTCACCTGTTTGACATGAGGAAGATTTTCCAATTCTTCCTTACTTCGTTCACTTGAAACAAAGAGACGTGTTTTCCCATATTGATTACGGACATCCTGAACTGGTCCATGCAAGACCACACGCCCATCACGAATCATCAGAATATCATCGCAAAGTTCCTCAACGTTGGTCATGACATGGTCAGAAAAGATAATGATTGCACCGCGCTCTTTCTCTTTTAAGATGACCTGCTTGAGCAACTCAGTATTGACTGGATCCAAACCACTAAAAGGCTCATCCAAGATAATCAAGTCTGGCTCATGGATTAGGGTGATAATCAGCTGAATTTTCTGCTGATTACCTTTTGAGAGACTCTTGATCTTGTCTGTTAATTTCCCCTTAACTTCTAGTTTTTCCATCCATTGAGGGAGTTTTTCCTTGACTTCCTTAGCATCCATACCTTTTAGAGTCGCCAAGTAGCGAACTTGTTCAAGGACTGTCAACTTGGGCATAAGACTGCGTTCCTCAGGCAGATAACCAATCCGTGCATAGGTTTCCTGACGAATCTCCTGCCCATCCAGACTGATCTCTCCTTGATACTCTAAAAATTTCAACATACTGTGGAAAATCGTTGTTTTCCCAGCACCATTCTTCCCGACCAAGCCCAGAATCCTTCCTGGACTTGCCTGAAAATCGACACCAAACAAGACTTGCTTGGGACCGAAACTTTTCTCTAGATTTCTTACTTCTAACATTTTCCACCTCCGAGATATGTTGCACTTATTATACTCCTTTTTGATAGCCTTTACAACGATTTATGTCCATTTTATCGGATTATAAGTAGCAAAAGTATCCTATCTCTAATAAATTTTAAGTGCTTCAGTGATAGCTTTAGTATAACTCATTAAAGACTTTCTGAGATGGCTTCCTCCTCAACTATCGCTTTTCTCTTCTGAACTGTCCTTTTGAAACTAAAAATCCACCCCGAAGGATGGATTGATGAGTTAACGTACTTCTGCATTCACTTTTTCTTCGAGTGATGCTTGGATTTTTTCCATATAGCGTGCGACTTCTTCGTCTGTCAAGCTATCTTCTGGATTTTGGAAGGTCAAGCTATAGGCCATTGACTTCATGCCAACTCCCAGTTTTTCGCCTGAGAAGACGTCAAAGAGTTTGATATCTGTCAAACGTTTCACGCCGGCAGCTCGGATAGCATCTACAACTTCTTGGTGAGTGACTTCTGCCTTGAGGAGTAGAGCCACGTCACGACTGACTGCTGGGAATTTGGTGATTTCCACAAATGGAGCAGCTGGTTGAAGGGCAGCTTCGATAGCTGAAAGATTGAGCTCCGCTACATACGTTTCTGGAATATCATAAGCCTTGGCAGTGACTGGATGCACTTGGCCAAGGAAACCAAGAACTTGGTCGCCAAGTGAAATCACGGCCGTACGTCCTGGATGTAGACTTGCAATCTCAGCTGTTGCTGTATAAGTCACTTCTAGTCCCAAGCGAGTAAAGAGCGCTTCAAGGATTCCCTTAGCATAGAAGAAATCAACTGGAACCGCTGCCGTTTGGAAATCTTTTTCTGCAACCAAGCCTGTCAAGGCAAAGGCAAAACTGTTGATTTCATTTGGTAAATCTTCTTTTGGATTGCCTGTTTGTTCAAAGACTTTTCCAATCTCGTAAAGAGCCAAGTTTTTGTTCTTACGAGCCACGTTATAGGCTACCGTATCCAAAATACCTGAGATCATATTTTGGCGGAGGACTGAACGGTCCACAGTCATTGGCCACATGAGTTCTGTAAGGTTACTTGGTTGAGCTGTAAACTCAACTGCTTTTTCAGGCGTTGTTAGAGCGTAGGTAATAATTTCTGTCAAACCTGCTCCTTCAGCGATGGTACGAACTTGGCGACGCAATTTTTGTGTCGCAGTCAATTCACCAGCTGTACCGTCATCTTTTGGAAGACTAGTTGGCAAGCGATCATAACCATAGATACGGGCGATTTCTTCAAAGAGGTCTGCTTCGATAGTGATATCCCAACGACGACGGGGTACGCTGACTGTAAAGCTTTCTGCATTGCCAGAAAGGCCAAATCCAAGACGACGGAAGACATCTTCCACATCAGCATATGAAAGCTCCGTACCAAGGACGCGGTTAACGTCTGCAAGGGTTGAAGAAACTTCCACATCAGAAGTATCAAGCTGGCCTGCTGAAACGATGCCCTTACGCACTGTCGCACCTGCAAGATCAGCAATCATGCTAGCCGCCGCATCAAGGGCTTCGTTAACAGTTGCCACATTGATGCCTTTTTCAAAGCGAGAAGATGATTCAGAACGAAGGTTGAGGCGTCCGCTAGTCTTGCGGATGGATTTGCCATTGAAGACAGCTGCTTCAAGGACAACACGACTAGAATTTTCAGAGATTTCTGTTGCTTGACCACCCATAACACCTGCAAGGGCAACTGGTTTGTCAGCAACAGTGATGACTAGGTCAGTTTCTGCAAGTTCACGTTCTTCACCGTCCAAGGTCACTAATTTTTCACCAGCACGCGCTTCACGTACGCGGATATCAGTCCCTTCAAAGGTATCCAAGTCAAAGGCATGCATCGGTTGACCAAAGTAAAGCAGGATGTAGTTGGTTACGTCAACTACGTTATTGATCGGACGAATCCCTTCGTTCATAAGAAGGTTTTGCAACCATTGTGGACTTGGTGCGATGGTCACATTGTCCAAGATACGGGCTGCATAGTAAGGCGCCTTGTCGGTATCGATACTTACAGAAAGTGCATCTGCTGCAGATTCATTTGTTTCTGTTAAGGTAAATTCTTTGAAGTTAACTGCCTTGTCATAGATGGCTGCCACTTCATGAGCTACCCCACGCATAGATAGAGCATCTGCACGATTTGGCGTGATAGAAAGTTCAATGATTTCATCATCCAAGTCTAGGTAAGAGAAAACTTCATCCCCAGGAACAGCATCTTGAGGCAAGATTTGAATACCATCTGCGAATTCCTTCGGTACAACCGAGTCAGAAATACCTAATTCACCAAGGGAACAGATCATTCCAAGTGACTCTAAGCCACGGATTTTCCCTTTTTTGATTTTGTAGTTGTCAGCGATACGAGCTCCCGGAAGTGCCACCATGACCTTGATACCAGCACGCACATTTGGGGCACCACAAACGATTTGACGCGCTTCTTCTTCGCCAACGTTAACCTGACAGACATGCAAGTGAGTTTCTGGCACATCTTCGCAAGACAAGACCTCACCGACGACAATTTTTGAGAGACCGGCAGCCGGTGATTCGACACCTTCGACCTCAATCCCTGTAGTTGACATTTTCTCAGCCAACTCTTGTGATGGCACATCAATGTCCACCAATTCTTTTAACCATTTATAAGATACAAGCATAATTTAGTTCTCCAGAATGACAGTTGCCACTCTAGTTCTTTTCCTTTCCTATCATTTCAATAGAAGAATCCTCTTCTTACCTTAATTTCTTTTTCAGTAACCAATCTGTATCTACTTTTTGACCAACCATAAAACTATGTTGGCTAAATTTCTCAAAACCATATCGGTTATAAAACGCTTGAGCTTTTGTATTATGCTCCCAAACACCTAACCAAGCCCAGGAAAAACTATTTTTGGTAGCAAGTTCAAGAGCGAATTCAAACAGTTGCTTACCTAGTCCAAATCCTTGGAATTTTTGTAGCACATAGAGGCGTTGAATTTCAAAAGCATCCTCTAATTTTCTCTCAGTCTGAGCACTTCCCCAGTTGACTTTGAGAAAACCAGCTATCTCCTCTTCATGCATAATGAAATAGGTTTCGGAATCTGGATTTTCCAACTCAGTTGACAAAACTCTGAGACTATAAGTCTTTTCAAAGTATTCCTGTAACTGCTCTTCCGTATTATCATGAGCAAATGTTTCACGAAAGGTTTGTTTGGCAATTTTGGACAACGCCCCAATATCTGCCTTTTCTACTTTTCTAATCATTATTTAAACTGTTCTGAGAAGCGGACATCGCCTTGGTAGAACCCACGGATATCATTGATTCCGTAGCGGAGCATAGCGACACGCTCTTGTCCAAGACCAAAGGCAAATCCAGAATAAACAGTCGCATCGATTCCACTCATTTCAAGGACACGTGGGTGAACCATACCGGCCCCCATAATCTCAATCCAACCTGTTTTCTTACATACGTTACAGCCTTCTCCACCACACTTGAAGCAGGAAACATCCACCTCAACAGATGGCTCTGTGAATGGGAAATAAGATGGACGCAAACGGATCTGACGTTCTTCACCGAACATCTTTTGGACGATCAACTGAAGCGTTCCTTGAAGGTCTGCCATAGAGATGTTTTTCCCAACAACCAAGCCTTCGATTTGGTGGAACTGGTGACTATGGGTTGCATCGTCCGTATCACGACGGAACACACGTCCTGGTGAGATCATCTTCAAAGGACCTTTTGAAAAATCATGAGCATCCATAGCACGCGCCTGAACTGGTGACGTGTGAGTACGGAGTAAGATTTCTTCTGTGATGTAGAAAGTATCCTGCATATCGCGAGCTGGGTGATCTTTTGGAAGGTTCATACGCTCGAAGTTGTAGTAGTCTTGCTCTACTTCAAAACCATCCACGACTTGGTAACCCATCCCAATGAAAATATCTTCGATTTCTTCACTGGTTTGTGTCAAAACGTGACGGTGACCAGTCGCAACTGGGCGACCTGGAAGTGTTACATCGATGCTCTCACTTGCTAGTTGAGCTTCTACTTTCTTTTCTTCCAAGAGCTTAGCTGTTTCTTCAAAAGCCGCTGTCAAAACATCACGCGCTTCATTAACGTGTTTCCCGATGATTGGACGCATCTCAGCAGAGACATCCTTCATCCCTTTGAGGATTTCCGTAAGGGAACCTTTTTTACCAAGGACAGAGACACGCAAGTCTTGCATCTCTTTTTCATTTTCAGCAGTAATCTGCTTCAAGCTAGCCAGCGTTTCTTCGCGAAGCGCTTTTAATTGTTCTTCAATAGTTGACATAATTCCTCCATCAGTCTCTCGTAGATAAAAAGAAAACCACATGCCAAAAACTCCACTCGGAGCGTTGACACGCGGTACCATCCGTTTTCATCTGACAAGTCAGACCTTCATTTCTAAATCCATGCGCAAGTGAATTCACCCAGCTTTCATATAGAGAGCTTGCAGTCACGGCTCTCCTCCCTGATATACTTCCCTTGAGTTACTAGTCTTGCGGATTCCTATTCAATTACTACTTAGTTTATCAGATTTTTAGTTAAAAAACAAGTTAGATTAGACTAATTTCAATATAAAAAGGAACAAGACACAATGCATTACCTATTTGTAGGATCTGTTTCACCTGCTTTCCTTTTCAATAAAAGAGTTGCTGCTTGATTAAAACCATCACACCAGTTATACCATTTTGCTTCATACTCATCTTGAGATACGATATGATTTTTTAAATCCAGAACAGAGTAAATCTTTCTTTCCTCACAAGCTTGCGCATAGAGATAATACAGTTCATCGCCACCATCTCTATCCCACTCAGCAGAAATCGTATCCCTACCTGCCAATAAAGCCTGATAAGCCCTGTGATGCCCGTCTGTAATCAACAAGCAGTCTCCGAATGCAAGAACACTGATTGGAGCAACATTGATTATTTCTACCGACTGATAAAGCATCTGGATATCTTGTAACTTCTTTTCTGATAAGTATAGTTGAGTCGGATGGAGATCTGTTATATTGACTTTCATTTCTTTTTCCTCAAAGGAATTTGATGCTCACTTCTGCTTGCCTTTAAATCGCCATTGGAAGCGAAGCTTGTCATAGAAAGGAAATTCGATAAACAAGACTCCCAAGCCCACACAGAAACTGGCAAGAACATCTGATGGATAGTGAACTCCCAGATAGACCCGAGATAGCAGCACACTGACTAGGTAGACCCCAAGGACGATTTGCACAATTTTTCTCAAAACCGGATCTTTAATCCGTTGACTGAGAATGACAATCAAAGTCCCTACCATCAGCGTCACTGCCAGAGAATGCCCGCTTGGGAAGGAAAATCCCTTCTCCTCTACCAAGTGTAAGATAGCTGGTCGTGGGCGCTGGTAAATATTTTTAAAGGTCACAATCAAAAGACCGGCTAAGGCTAGATTGCCCGCCATGAAGTAGCTTTCTATCTTCCACTGCTTACGATAAAAGATAAAGGCTGCGATGGCAACCCAGGTAATGATTACTGGGATATCAATCAAATGCGTAAGGGCACGGAACAGAACCGTTAAATAATCTGGCAAGTCCCCACGAAGGGCAGTCTGAAGCGGTTGATCAAAACCGACCAGCGTTTCAGGATAGAACTTAACCATATAGCCAAGAAGGACGAAAAGTAAAAGGGCAAAACTGCCCTTCATTAAAAATGTTTGTTTATCTCTCATAATGTTTTAAGGTTGGTTTCAAGAGGACGTATAACAACCAGAATGAAACGGCAAAGATTAAACCTTCAATCAGGTTAAAAGGTAAAACCATGGTCATCAAGTAGTTAGAAAGTCCTATAATTTCTCTAATATCAAAGTTGGCAAACTGCGCGTATAAAGGAACCGCATAGACATAGTTGAGAACCAACATGGCAGCAGTCAATCCAATAGTTCCCGCCAGAGATGCCAGTAGGAAACGAAGGGTGCTGCGTTCCTTTTTCCAAATCAAACCAAAGACGATAACAAAAACTCCCAAGGCTACGATATTCATTGGCAAGCCAATGTAGGTATTCACTCCTTGGCTATTCAGAAGCAACTTCAAGAGTGAGCGAAGCAAGAGAATGCCTAAAGCAGCTGGCAAATCCATCACCACCAAACCCAAAAGGACTGGCAAGATACTAAACTCGATCTTGAGGAAGGTTGCCGCTGGCAAGAGCGGAAAGTCAAAGTACATCAGCACAAATGAAATGGCTGATAAAATCGCAATGGTCGAAAGTCGACGTGTGTTTGTCATAACAGGTTCCTCCAATTTTCTATAAAATCAGAAGAAGTTGGAAAGGATTCCTCTATCTATTCTCACTTTTTATATCCCAAAAGTTCCCTCTCACTCTGTTGAGCAAGCGGTTGCAATTCATCTATAAACTCATCAGAACAGACAAAGCCATTCTTTCGTCTTCTCCCATCCAGACTATACTGTCGGTTGTGGAATCGCACCACATCAGCTTGCGCTCGCGGACTTCTTTAACTAAGATTTTTTTGGATTAATCTAGGCGTCGCAGTCGAAGATAATACTTAAGTATATCGAGACAAGACAACGAAGAGTAAGCCAAAATAGCTAGTTAAAGTCACCGCCGGTCGGGAATCTCACCCAGCCCTGAAGACCCCTTTATCATAACAAAAAACGCTTGCAAGTGCAAGCATTTTGTTTATTTCAATTTATCCGCTTCATAGGTGTGAACGAGCTCTAAACCAGCAAAATTTTGTTGACGAAGAGCCTCATAGACAATCATGCAGACCGTATTAGACACATTGAGGCTACGGACATGTTCATCATTCATAGGAATACGGAGAGCCTTCTCTGGATGTTCACGCATAAAGTCCTCTGGCAAACCCTTATCCTCACGTCCGAAGAGAAAATACTGATCTTCACCGCTTGCCAAATTTGCCTCAGAATAGACCTTTTCTGCAAATTTCGAAATCAGGTAGACTTGCCCTTTCATCTGAGACATGAAATCTTCCAAACTGTCATAAAAATAAATCTCTAACTTATCCCAGTAGTCCAAACCAGCCCGCTTCATCTTGCGGTCATCAATCGGAAATCCCATCGGTTTAATGATATGGAGGGGAGAATTGGTCGCAGCGCAAGTACGCGCAATGTTACCTGTATTTTGTGGAATCTGAGGTTCAAATAATACAATGTGATTTGTCATTACGGGTTTCCTTTTATCATTGCAAAAAAATAGCCACACTGCCCGGAGTCAAGCTCAGCAAACAGCGTGGTTAAGGCATCGTTAACTTACCTCACAACAGGTTTGAAGTAAATCAGCGAAACTACTTTCTTAGTATAACACTTTCAGAATCATTGTCAATAGAAATGACTTGATTTTTTTACTTTTTTTGATGATATTTTCATGTTTGGTCATTCCCTTTCTGAAAAGGTATAGTAAAAGAGCCAAATCACTTCAAATCGGAGACATCGTTATAGAAATTAAGCAAATGTATCTTCAAAACGTGAAAAAGGCCTTTCTTCCCTTAAAAATCGCCTTAGCAAGTGCATTTTTTGCTAAAAAAGGGTATGATAGTTACATCATGAAAAAGTAGGTTTTTTATATGAAAATTGTCCTCGTTGGTGGAGGGAAAGTTGGTTTCGCCCTCTGTCGTTCACTGGTTGCAGAAAACCATGACGTTGTCCTCATCGAACAAGATGAGGCTGTCCTCAATCACATTGTCAGTCGCTATGATATCATAGGTCTCCTTGGAAATGGTGCTGACTTTGCCATCTTGGAGCAAGCCGGTGTTCAAGAGTGCGATATCTTTATCGCCCTAACCGAACACGATGAAGTGAATATGATTTCAGCGGTACTTGCTAAAAAAATGGGGGCTAAAGAAACCATCGTTCGGGTGCGAAATCCTGAATACTCTAATGCCTATTTTAAAGAGAAAAATATTCTTGGATTTTCACTTATCGTTAATCCAGAACTCCTAGCAGCGCGTGCGATCTCAAATATCATTGATTTCCCTAATGCCCTCTCTGTCGAACGATTTGCTGGAGGTCGGGTCAGTCTCATGGAGTTTGTTGTCAAGGATTCTAGCGGTCTTTGTCAAATGCCAATCTCAGACTTCCGTAAAAAATTTGGGAATATTATTGTCTGTGCTATGGAGAGAGATCATCAACTGATGATCCCAAGTGGTGATGTTACTATCCAAGACAAGGATAGGATTTTTGTTACGGGAAATCGTGTAGATATGATGCTTTTCCATAACTATTTTAAATCTCGTGCAGTGAAAAGCTTGCTTATCGTTGGAGCTGGAAAGATCGCTTATTATCTTCTCGGCATTTTAAAAGACAGTCGCATTGATACCAAGGTCATCGAGATCAATCCTGAAAGAGCTCGTTTCTTCAGTGAAAAGTTTCCCAATCTCTATATTGTCCAAGGAGATGGAACTGCAAAAGACATTTTGCTGGAAGAAAGTGCTCCCCACTATGATGCAGTCGCAACCTTGACTGGGGTTGATGAGGAAAATATCATCACCTCTATGTTTCTTGACCGTGTTGGCGTCCATAAAAATATCACCAAGGTCAACCGAACAAGCCTTCTAGAGATTATCCACGCGCCTGATTTTTCAAGTATCATCACACCAAAAAGCATCGCAGTGGATACCATTATGCACTTTATCCGTGGTCGAGTAAACGCTCAGTACTCAGACCTTCAAGCCATGCACCATCTAGCAAACGGTCAAATTGAAACTCTCCAATTCCAAATCAAGGAAGCTAATAAAATGACTGCCAAACCTCTATCACAGTTGAAATTGAAAAAAGAGGTTCTCATCGCAGCCATTATCCGAAAAGGAAAAACAATCTTCCCTACTGGAGAAGATATGCTTGAGGTGGGAGACAAGTTGCTCGTGACGACCTTATTGCCAAACATCACCAAAATTTATGATTTGATTGAGAGGTAAAAAATGAATAAAAGTATGATTCGTTACCTCCTCTCAAAACTTCTCTTGATTGAGGCTGTTCTTCTCCTAGTCCCTGTTAGTGTAGCGATCTATTACCAAGAATCCAGTCAAGTATTTATCGCTCTCTTTTCTACGATTGGAATTTTAGTCCTTCTCGGTGGTCTAGGCGTTTTACGGAAACCGAAAAATCAACGGATTTATGCCAAGGAAGGAGTCTTAATTGTTGCCCTCTGTTGGATTTTATGGTCTTTCTTTGGTGGTCTCCCCTTTGTCTTTTCAGGACAAATCCCCAGCATCATCGATGCCTTCTTTGAAATCAGTTCTGGATTTACGACGACTGGTGCTACTATCCTAACAGATGTTTCCGTTCTCACTCGTTCCCTCCTCTTCTGGAGAAGTTTCACCCACTTGATCGGAGGGATGGGGGTACTCGTCTTTGCACTTGCCATTATGGACAATGCCAAGAATAGTCACTTGGAGGTGATGAAGGCTGAGGTCCCTGGACCTGTCTTTGGCAAGGTCGTATCCAAACTAAAAAACACTGCCCAGATTCTCTATCTGCTTTATCTGGCTCTCTTCTCCCTTTTTGTGGTTATCTACTATCTAGCAGGCATGCCTCTCTATGATAGTTTTGTCATCGCTATGGGAACAGCAGGAACTGGGGGCTTTACCGTCTATAACGACGGAATTGCCCACTATGGTAGCTCACTCATCACCTATCTAGTTAGTATCGGAGTTCTGGTTTTTGGGGTTAACTTCAATCTCTACTACTACCTCATGCTCCGTCGGGTTAAGGCTTTCTTTGGAGATGAAGAACTACGAGCATATATCATCATTGTTCTAGTTTCTACCGGCTTGATTACGCTTAATACACTCCACCTCTATCAAGGTGTCTCTAAGAGTGTTGAAATGGCCTTCTTCCAGGTTTCCAATATCATCACGACAACAGGTTTTGGTTACGGAGATATTACCAACTGGCCCCTCTTCTCCCAATTTATCCTCCTCTTCCTCATGGGAATCGGTGGATCAGCTGGCTCAACTGCAGGTGGTCTCAAAATTATCCGTGGACTTATCCTTACAAAAATTGCTAAAAATCAGATTCTGTCCATCTTATCTCCTCACCGTGTCTTGACTCTCCATGTCAATAAAACAGTGATTGATAAGGATACCCAACACAAGATTCTCAAGTATTTTGTGATCTATGCTATGATTTTATTGTCGCTCATCTTTATCGTCAGTCTTGATAGCAATGATTTTCTAGTCGTGACCAGTGCTGTCTTCAGCTGTTTTAACAATATCGGACCTATTCTAGGTACAACCTCGAGTTTTTCCATCTTTAGTCCCATCTCTAAAATCCTCCTCTCCTTTGCAATGATTGCAGGTCGCTTAGAGATTTACCCAATTTTGCTACTCTTTATGAAACGCACTTGGTCTAAACGCTAGTGATAATACAATTCCCCTTTTACAAGCTAGTAGAAGGGGAATTTTTCTATTAAAAATGAGAAGACCTTTTGGTCCTCTCCGAATCTAATTATTTTTTAAGAGCTTCCTTGTAACGAGCAAGTTCTGCTTGATTGGCCCAAACATAGTGACCTGGACGAATTTCCACCATAGATGGCTTGTCAGTCTCATAGTCATGTTGATCAGGATCGTAAACTTTCAAGACTTTCTTGCGTTCCAAGATTGGATCTGGAATCGGTACCGCAGATAGAAGCGCCTGAGTATATGGGTGGACAGGATTGTTAAACAACTCCTCTGTCTCCGCCACTTCGACGATAACTCCCTTATAGATAACTGCGATACGATCTGAGATAAAGCGAACAACTGACAAGTCATGCGCGATAAAGAGATAAGTCAAGCCCAACTCTTTTTGGAACTTCTTGAGCAAGTTCAAGACTTGCGCACGCACTGATACGTCCAAGGCTGAAATTGGCTCATCCGCAATAACGAAATCAGGTTCCATCACAAGGGCACGGGCAATCCCGATACGCTGGCGTTGACCACCAGAAAACTCGTGTGGATAACGGGTCAAGTGTTCTTTCAAAAGTCCAACTTCATGAATCATCTTTTGAACTTTTTCTTTTCTATCTTCTTCGTCTTTGAACAAGTGGTAGTTGTAAAGACCTTCAGAGATGATATAGTCAACTGTTGCACGCTCATTCAAGCTCGCTGCAGGGTCCTGGAAAATCATCTGGATGCGACGGATCAAGTCTGATGATTCCTTATGAGATTTTTTCCCATTAATCTTATGACCATCAAAGATGATCTCACCTTTACTAGTATTATTTAGACCAATAATGGCACGACCAATCGTTGTTTTCCCGCTACCAGACTCACCAACAAGAGAGAAGGTTTCTCCCTTGTTGATAAAGAAGTTGGCGTTTTTAACCGCAACAAACTTCTTACTTCCTTCACCGAAGGAAATTTCTAAATCTTTAATTTCTACTAATTTTTCAGACATTTCCTTCCTCCTAGTCTTCTAGATGAGCAAAGCCCATTTTATCACGAATCTTGTCATGCAAATCTGCAATGACTCCAGGTTTTTCAACTTTAGGAGCATTCTCATGAAGCAACCAAGTCTTAGCCCAGTGGGTATCAGTGACTGAAAACTGAGGTGCTTTCTGTTCAAAGTCAATTTGCATCGCATAATCTGACCGAAGGGCAAAGGCATCACCTTTCAACTCAGTATAAAGAGACGGTGGTGTTCCTGGGATAGAGTACAATTCCCCTTTATCATCAGCAAGCTGTGGCAAGCTAGACAAGAGACTCCAAGTGTATGGATGACGTGGATCGTAGAAGACTTCCTCAACAGTACCGTATTCTACAATTTCCCCAGCATACATAACCGCTACCTTATCGGCAATACTTGCTACCACACCAAGGTCATGGGTGATAAAGATAATGGTAAAGTGGTACTCATTTTGCAAGGTTTTAAGCAAATCAATGATTTGCGCTTGAATGGTTACATCAAGGGCCGTTGTTGGCTCGTCACAGATCAAGATATCTGGACGACAGGCAAGGGCAATCGCAATAACGATACGTTGGCGCATCCCTCCAGAATATTGGAAAGGATACTCTTCAAAACGTTTTTCAGCATCTGGGATTCCGACCTTGTTCATATAGTCGATTGCCATCTCTTTGGCTTCCTTAGCTGTTTTCCCTTGGTGTTTAATGATCACTTCAGTGATTTGGCTACCGATTGTATTGATTGGATCCAAACTTGTCATAGGGTCTTGGAAGATGGTCGCAATTTTAGCACCACGAATCTTCTCCCATTCCTTGTTAGAAGTAAGAGCAGTCAAGTCTTGTCCACGATAGTCGATGCTTCCTTGGGCAATACGTCCATTGTCTTCTAACATCCCTGTAAAGGTTTTTGTTAAAACAGATTTACCAGAACCGGACTCACCTACCAAGGCAAGAACTTCTCCTTCAATCAGGTCTAGAGAAACTCCTCGGATAGCTGTCAGAACTTTGTCACGAACGTCAAATTCCACGACAATATCACGAGCAGTCAAAATTACATTATTTTCTTTTGTCATGTCTACTCCTATCTATGTGTACGTGGATCACTAGCATCCGCTAGGTTTTGACCAACAACGAAGAGAGATAGGGACACCAAGATCAAGGTTGTCAACGGAATCCAGAATAAGTAAGCGTTGGTCGTAACGTTTTGTGAGTAATCTGAGATCAAACGTCCCAAACTTGGCACTGTTACAGGCAATCCCAATCCAAAGAAGGAAAGGAAGGCTTCATAAGAGATGAAGCTTGGCAACATCAAGGTCATCGTAGAAACAATAACGGATACCAATTGTGGCATGATATTTTTAACAATGATTTTAAAGGTTGGTGTTCCAAGTGTTTGAGAAGCAAGGTTGTATTCCAAATCACGGTAACGCATGATTTGGATACGAATCATATAAGCAATCCCAATCCAAGTTGTCACACTCATGGCAAAAATCAAATTCCAGAAACCAGCACCGATTGAGTAAGTCAAGACAATGACAATCAAGAGAGATGGAATGTTTGAAATAATGTTATAAACTTCCATCATGACACGGTCAACGGATTTTGAAATTCCCCAAATTCCACCAACAATAACCCCGATCACAAGGTTGATAAAAGTGGCAATTACAGAGATAAGAATTGAATTACGCGCACCAAACCAAACCCCGTCAAACAAGGATTTACCATTGCTATCTGTACCAAACCAATGTTCAGCATTGGGCTTGATAAAACGAGCAGAGAAGTCATTGACCTTACTTACATCGTTGAAGTCAAAATCTGAGAACATTGGGTAAATAAAGCTCATCAAGATAATGGCAACCAAAATCCCCAACATAAGGACTGTTGATTTTTTCTTTAGAAATTGTCTAAATACAGAACCCCAGTATGAATAGGCAGGGGCGTCAATTGTTTCAGAGGCAAAATCGTCACGTTTTACGAACTGAAATTTTTCTTTTCCGATTGTTGACATTATTTGCCTCCTTTCTCTGTCAATTTAATACGTGGATCAAGCATGGTCATCCAGATATCCCCTACAAAGAGTGAGAAGATAGAAATACATGTGAAGATGAAGACAAGACCAACTACCATTGAGTTGTTTGATGCCTTAACAGAGTCAATCAACATTTTACCCATACCTGGGAAAGCGAAGACCGTTTCTGTCAATGTTGCACCACCGATAACCCCGATTACGGCACCAGGAATACCTGAAACCAAAGGAACCATGGCATTTTTAAAGATGTGTTTATTTGAAATTTCTTTTTCAGACAAACCTTTTGCACGAGCAAAACGAACGAAGTCCTGAGATTGCAAGTCGATCATGTAACGACGAATCCAGATAGCTGTACTTGGTGCACCCAGCAAACCTAGAATGACTGCTGGCAAGACATATGAACGCCAGTCCCCAGCTCCCAAGATAGGAAATGAATCTGGCAGACCGATAGATGATCCAATCAAGCGCACGATATAAACCAAGGCAATCGTTGGAAGTGCAAGCAAGAAGGTTAGAGCACCTGTCGAGAAGCTATCAATCCAAGTATTCTTGTGACGAGCCATGGCAGATCCAAGTGGAATCGCAATCGCATACGAAATAATCAAACCAATCAAACCAGCAACCGCTGAGCTTGCGATCATTGATGGGTATTGATAATTGCTTTCTGTAGCTGTATATGGATCGTCTTTACCATAGTTGGCTACTTCACGCGCATCTGCTTGACTTGGAGATTTGTAGGTACGAGAGTAAATATCTACAGATGAAGTCTTTTTACCTGTAGGGAATTGAACTTCTGATGTCTTAGTTTGTCCCTGACCTTGTGTGATAACTTGAAGCACTGGTGTGTTTGCATAAGTTGGGTAAGAGTCACCCAAGTTAATGTTCACAAAGTTTTGGTGTACAAATGGGAATTGATTGTTGAAATACAAAAGGTATTTATGTTTTGTACCTGAACCAACCAATGACCAACCGATAGCAGGGTCATTTTCAAAACGAAGATAACGTTGCAAGTTTGGATTTTCAGGGTCTTGAATCTTGTTTGGATGATCAATATCAATCAAGTTGGAATAGAATTTGAAAACACGTTCAAAAATTGGAATTTCACGCGTAGCATAGAATTGACCACTTTCTGAGAACACACCAAGTGTCCAACCATTTCCTAGTTGGTTGATGTATTTTTCGTAGATTGCCTTGTTGGTATCATTGGCATCTACTGTTACAGATGAGTCTATCGTGCTAGCTTTTTCTTGCAACTCCTTGGTATCGTAGTACTCGATATAGCCCATCCGCTCATAAACGGTATTTTCATAATTATCCCGCTTGTCCGGCGTCGTTGCAATCTTGTTATAGTTGGTATCCTGCTTGAAAATCAATTTTCGAGGAACCATCGTATAGATAATTGTGTAGGTCAATGTTGTCACCAAGAAAATAGACAACAATGAACGCAATACACGCATAAAAATATATTTCTTCATATCGTTTCCTTTTAAAATCCCAAAAGAACCTTCTCCTCATGGAGAGAAAGTTCTCTTGAGAGTTATTTATTTAACGTGGTTAGCCAATTCTTTTTGAACTTTTTCGTTTGATTCTTTTTTCTCTTTGAGCCATTTTTCACGAGCTTGTTCATAGTCAGCTTTTGTTACAACCTTATCTTGTAACTGAATATACTTGAAGTATACGTCTGATCCCTTATCTCCAGATTGACTGTAAGATGCTGTGAATGGTACAACACGAGAAATGATTGGTGCAGCACCACTTGATGACATAGCTGGCAAGAAGAGTGAGCTATCTGTCAACCAAGCTTGGGCAGCCGCATATTTTTCATAACGAACATTCAAGTCGTTGGTTTCCTTAGCAGCTTCATCAACTAGCTTATCGTATTCTTTCAAACCAACTTGAGCCGCTGCAGCATTATCTGCACCTTCGTAACCCATGTATGTTTTTGTTTGTTCAGCATTCGTTGTCTTCAAGATATCAAGGTAAGTTGATGGATCTTCATAGTCAGGGTTCCATCCAACAGCACCTGAAAGATCCCAATCTTCTGCTGCTGCATTTGGTGCATGGTATGTGATATTCAATGCCTCATCTTTAGAAATTTGATGAATATCAATGACTACGTTTTCTTCTCCAAGCACTTTTTCAACTGTCTGTTTGAAGGATTGGATACGAGCAATATAGGCTTTAGAAGTTTGGTCTACTGGGATATCCAAGTGGATAGGGAATTTCACACCTTCTGCTTCCAATGCAGTTTTAGCTTTGGCAAATTCTGCTTTAGCTTTATCGGCGTTGAAGAGTCCATCTTGACCATCCGCAAAGTTTACGTTCTTCCATTCATCACCATAAGCAGCCATCTTTTCAGTTACCAAGTCACCGAAAGTTTTTTCGCCTGCTGAGACAAAGGTAGGTTTCACAAAGAGGTTACGAACTGCAAGAGGAGCGCCTTCTTTACCATTAATTTGTGCTGAGTAAGACGTACGGTCAAAGGCAAAGTTCAAAGCCTGACGGAAATCTTTGTTAAGAAGGGCTTTCTTAGTAGAAGTCTTCTCCTCGTCAGTTGTCTTAGAAGTGTATTTGTATCCTTGACGGTCAATATTCACACCCAAACCACCAATACCAGGTCCTGATGGATTGTAGTAGATATTTTCCTTGTAGCTTTCTGCTACCTTAGAGTAGTTTGAACTTGTAGGGAAGAGACGGGCATAGCTATAAGCTCCGCTTGTAAAGTTACGCTCAAGCGACTCTTGGTCTGATCCATCATAGAAAGCAAGAGTAACTTTATCGAGATGAACATTGTCTTTGTCCCAGTAGTTTTCATTTTTAGCGAACTCGATAGAAGACTTAGCAGTCAACCCTTTCAGCAAGAATGGACCATTGTAAAGCAAGGATGTAGGGTCTGTTGCTTTAGCAAAGTCAGCTCCTTTTGATTTTTCAAAATCTTCGTTCAATGGCCAGAAGATTGAATAAGCCATCTTAGAGTTCCAGTATGGTTCTGGTTGGTTCAAAGTATACTCAAGAGTATAATCATCAACTGCCTTTACACCTACTGAAGAAAAATCTTTTGAATTGCCTGATAAATAATCAGACAAACCTTTAACAGAATTTTCTGCTAGGTAAAGAGCTTCTGACTTGTTATCAGCTGCGTGTTTCAAACCATTTACAAAGTCTTTGGCAGTAACTTCTGCGTACTCTTCTCCGTCAGATGTCATCCATTTGACTCCTTTACGAATCTTGTAAGTATAAGTCAAACCATCTTTTGAAACGGACCAGTCTTCTGCAACTGCAGGAACTAGGTTCCCATACTTATCGTTTGTGAAAAGACCATCGATACCATTTGAAGTGGCAACCTTAGTACTTTTTTCCCTGAAATGAGGTAATCCAACGTTTCTGGATCAGCTGTATAAACATAACCATAATTTTTTGGCGCTGTTGAATCAGATGATTTTGAAGAACCGCAAGCAGCTAAAACGCCAGTTGCTAATAGGGCAATTCCTGCTGCGACAAATACTCTACTTTTTTTCATGTTTTTAACTCCTCTTGAAAAATTTAGGCTTATTGGAAATTATAACATATATCTTTTAAAAAGTAAACGAATTTTCAGAATATTTAGGCGCATTTCCTCAAAAAACTTCTATTTGTCAAAATTTCTACATTCTTTGTTTGTTTCTGCAAGAAATACTTTCTAGTCTGACCCTCTTTAGAATGGGATTTTTACAAGCTTTTTCTCACTTCTTCGATCATCATCTGTTTTCCTAAATTGGATTTTAGAATAAGAAACTATTGACGGGAAATGATTTTCAAGGTATAATAATAAACGTTGAGGCGGTATAGCCAAGTGGTAAGGCACGGCTCTGCAAAAGCTTGATCGTCGGTTCAAATCCGTCTACCGCCTTTCAGTACCTGAATTAACAGGAATTAACCAAATGAAAAGCTCGTAAAACCGGGCTTTTTTATTATTCCTAATAAGTGGGGATAACTGAACCTACCATCTAGATTTACAAAAAGCAGTGACTCAAGTCACTGCTTTATTCTGTTTCTTCTTCAGGTTCTAGTTCTGTGATTTGAACTTTTACCTTGGTAACACGTCCATTTTTCACCTTATCGTTGGTCAGGACGACTTGCTTGTTTTGACTGACCAGTTGGTAACTGATTTTCTCAGTGGTTGGAATCGTACCAACACCCGTCAAATAATAACCGGCGATGGTATCCACATCATCGCTTTCTAGTTCGACACCAAAGTAGTTATTGAAGTCGTTAAGATTCATGGTTCCCTGTGCAATATAGGTGTCCTCACCGATTTGATGGACTTCGATTTCTGCCCTATCGGTCTCGTCATCAATCTCACCGACAATCTCTTCTAAAAGATCTTCCAGAGTTACCAAACCAGCCATACCACCATATTCATCGAGCAAAATGGCCATTTGTCTTTGGGTATTTCGCAATTCTTTTAGCAAGTCATCCACAAAAATAGTTTCAGGAACAAAGAGTGGATCTTGTAAGATCTTCTTCCAGACAATATTTTCAAAGCCATCTGCATAGGCAGCGTTTAGCAAACGCTTGGTATGAATCAAACCAATCACATTGTCCTTATCCCCATCATAAACAGGGATACGTGAGAAATTTTGCTTTAGAATACTTTGGATAATGGTTTGACTATCATCCTGAATATCCACCATAAAGGCATCTGTCCGAGGAACCATGACTTCTCTCGCCATCAGCTCATCTAGAGAGAAGATCCCTTGTAACATCTCGATTTCGTCTGCATCCAAAGTTTCCTCACTTTTGGTCAACATGTACTCAATTTCATCTCGAGTCATTTTTTCATCCGCATCATCAAAGGTCATTGGCGTTAAACGACTCAAGAGATTGGTTGAAGCAGATAACAACCAGACAAAGGGACTGACAATTTTCCCCAAGCCAATAATGACTGGTGCGGTTCGGATGGCCAAGGTATCTTTCAGATTTAGAGCGATTCTCTTGGGATAGAGTTCCCCAAAAACAATAGAAATATAGGTCAAAAACGCTAAAGATAGAAAACTTGCAATAGCGTAAGCTGTTTCACTATTTCCTATCCAAGATGCGATTTCGCGTCCTAGAGTGTCTGCTAAACTAGCCCCTGACAAGATGGTAATTAACGTGATACCAACTTGAATTGTTGATAAAAAGTGGTTAGGATTTTCAAGTACCTTTAACAAACGAATGTAACGTTTGTCTCCCTCTTCTGCCTTTTGTTCCACTCGGGAACGGTTTAGTGACACCATTGCCATTTCAGTGGCTGAGAAAAAAGCATTTAACAAGGTCAAGATAAATAACAATACAAACTGTAGCAACAAATTCTGACTGCTCGGGTCTTCCATAGTCCTTCTCCTAAAATAGTATCTTGTGTTTCATTATATCATAAAATCTCTCAGGATTCACATTATTTTTCATTTAAACAACAGCTCCCCTGCCTCTAAAAGACAAAGGAGCTGTTTTTATAGTATCTATTGTTTCTAGTCCGTCACTGTTACTTGCCCTGTTCGGTAATCAAGCTGGATTCCCTTTTGAACATTGGGGATTAGGACATTGAATTCCAATTCGCCATCTGAAGACTTGGCTTCGATTTGTGAAGCGGATGGAACTAGGTCCTCATTTGTCGCATAGTGGAGCGTCACGCGATAACGGACCCTCTTGTTTTGGTCCAAGGCTTTTCTGACCAAACTCTCATAGTAGTTCTGACCTGTCGAATCCTCAGCCTGCGCTTGGTTAGCCCAAGCTGTCTGAACTGCAATATTCTTGGGATTGCTGGTAGAGGCATCAAAACCATCCAAACCACCTATCAAAGCATAACCCAGCAGGTGTCCTCTATCAACTGCATGTGTATAGGACCCCTTTAGATTCTTGACCTGATGCCATCCTGGTGGCGTCCAAGAGGTGGAGCCATTTCCAGTCTCTTCACGATTTTTATACTGCCGAGTCGCTTTGGATAAGATGGCATTGGCAACCGTTGGAACTGTTTCTTTTCCCACTGTCTTTGTTTTATTATCCGCATAGGGTTTGCTAGAAACCTTGGCATCTAGATTGGTTTTATTGCCATTGACAATAAAGGCTCCTGCTCCATTCCACTCAAGCCCCCCCTTGATTTGGTTTTTGATTAACTCAGTTAAGACACTTTCAGCCAGCTCCTGACTGGGAGCTTCTGAAGCTTGTTTTTTCTGACTAACCTTGGTTCTAGGGGTGTTTGGCGCTGTCTGCATCTGCTTGATATAGTAGCTTCCAGCAGCCAAGAGTAAGAATATAAGTAACCCTATCAGAGCTTGTCTTGTTTTTTTATCCATTTTTCTCCTTATTTCTTTAGAAAAAGACTGGTCTCCCAGCCTAATTTCCTGTAAATTTGCTAATCAATTCCTGCCACTTTGCTGGAGACAAGATAGCCCATGGATCCTGTCCCTTTCCTAGGATACCATAGCCAACCATCAAGCCGATTCCTAAAGCCAGAAAGCCTAGCAATAGTACGATAAAAATCAACAGTAAACGACGGAGTACATAGCGTAAGTTTTTATTCTTCTTCATCATTTGCCTCGATTCGCTGAATCTTCGCTCCTAGCTGAGCCAATTTCTCATGGAAACGGTAGTAACCTCTATCAAGGTGGACTAATTTACCAACAACTGTCTCCCCTTGCGCTACTAAACCTGTCAGAATCAAGGCCGCACTGGCACGAAGGTCCGTTGATAGAACTTCTGCCCCCTGTAAAGCCTGTCCCCCAACAATACGAGCTGTGTCACGGATAATCTCTGAGTGCAAGCCCATACGGCGCATTTCCTCTAAGTGTTGGAAGCGATTCTCAAACACTGTTTCCACCATGGTGGATTCCCCTTTTGCGACTGTCATCAGAGCTGTAAATTGCGCCTGCATATCTGTTGGGAATCCTGGATGTGGTAAGGTTTTTACATGAACAGCCTTGAGATTTTCAAGTTGAGAACGAATACGAATGCCTTCTGATTCCTCTGTCACTTCAACGCCCATTTCAAGGAGTTTTGAAATCAAGGGGCGATTGTGTTCCCAGACTGCATCACGAACGAGGACATCTCCACCAGTCATAGCTGCCGCTACCATAAAGGTTCCGGCTTCGATACGATCCTGTACAACACTGTGAGTCGTACCATGGAGTTCCTTGACACCAGTTACTGTGATTGTTTCAGTACCAGCTCCCTTGACCTTGGCTCCCATTTCATTAAGAAGGATAGCGAGGTCAACAATTTCCGGCTCACGCGCAGCATTTTCAATGACCGTCACACCATCAGCTAGAGTCGCTGCCATCATCAGGTTTTGTGTTGCACCGACACTAGGAAAGTCCATGTAGATATGAGCGCCATGCAGGCGTTCTGCCTTAGCTTCGATGTATCCAGCTGTCTGGGTGATTTTTGCCCCCATAGCTTCCAAACCTTTGAGGTGGAGGTCGATTGGACGACTCCCGATGGTACATCCCCCTGGCATAGAAACTTTGGCATGTCCTACACGAGCAAGGATTGGCCCCAAGACAACGATGGATGCACGCATCTTGCTGACATACTTGTATGGAGCTTCCTCAGTGATATCACCAGTCGCATCAACCTCGACAACATGAGCTTCCTCATCAAAGTCCACCTTGGCATTCAGACCTCGAACCACTTGATTCATGGTGAAAACATCTGACAAGATTGGGACATTCTGCAAGACTGTCTTACCCTTGCTTGCTAGAATAGTCGCTGCCAACAAGGGCAAGACTGCATTCTTTGCTCCCTCGATCGTCACACTCCCGACCAGACGATTATCTCCGCCTTGAACCACAATTTTTTCCATAGTTGTTTCCTTTACTTTTGATTTTATAATAGTCCTCTAAGTGCTTCTTGCCACAGTTGGTACAAACTGATAAAGAATGAACTCAAGATGTAGCCCATCACAATACTAAAGAAGCCTACCAACAAACGAACTTTTTTTGTGTTAGTACCGGTCACTTTTAAAACCTTTTCCCATCTCACAAGATCCTTCAAAAGGTAAAAACTCAAATAAATAAAGAGTATATGACTACTTAGAGTGAATAATAATTGAACCATTTGACTATTATACCATCTTATCCGCTTGCGCGCTAGTTTTCAATTTTTCTACGAATTAGGGATTGTTTTTAAGGTAATCAATTGCATCCTGCAAAGTCTTAACGGGAACGATTTTCATCTCTGTTTTGATCGTTTTAGCAGCTTCTAGGGCTGTTTCATAGTTGCTTTTCGCATTGGGATCTGCTTTTTTTGCTTCCTCGGTGACTGGATTGTCAGGAGCAAAAAAGATGTTGGCTCCCTGACGAGAGGCTGCAACTACTTTTTTATCAATTCCACCGATGTCGCCAACATTTCCATCGCGATCAATAGTTCCCGTTCCCGCAACGATGCGGCCATTACGAAGTCCTGGATCTGCTATCTGGGTATAAATAGCGAGACTAAACATGAGACCGGCACTTGGGCCGCCGATACCAGCTGTTGAAAAGCGAATTGGAACGTCACTGGTCACTTCCGTACGGTCAATCAAACCAATTCCAATCCCGTTTTTTCCGTTTTCGAGAGTGATAATTTTACCTTCTGCAGACTTGACTTTTCCGTCTTCTTCATAGGTTACCTTGACCGTATCTCCTAATTGTTGAGAGTTGACATAGTCGACCAAGTCTTTTGAACTGTCAAATGTTTTGTCATTAACAGCCGTCACGGTATCTGCAATGTTCAGAATGCCCTTAAAAGTTGAATTGTCCGTCACGGTCAAGACATAAACTCCCAGATACTTGAGTTCAATATCTTTCCCAGCCGTCTTCAATCCTTGATACTTGGCCATGTTTTGAGAAGTTTGCATGTAGAACTGATTGATCCGCATAAACTCTGCATCAGTAGAGCCACCCGTAGTCTCCTTGGCACTTCTAATATCTGTGAAAGGCGTTAACCAAGCATAGACAAGATGCGATAGGGTTGCGTGTCGAATACCGACTGTTACAAACTGGTAAGCTCCTGCTTCTGTGTCTTCTGTTTCATTGACTTTCAAAACGCGACGAATATCTTCCGCTCCACCTGGAACTTCTATGTAGTATGGTAAAGGTACTACAAAGGCTAAAAACGTCAATATTAGTGCTAGGATGACATATAAGGGCCATCTAGTTTTTTTCTTCATGTTCTAATTCCTCCACAACACTATTTGGGACATATTGCTGAATCTCCTGACCAAACTTCAGAAGTTCTCTCACGGCCGAAGAGCTGATATAAAGATGCTCTGGGCGGCTATATAGGTAAATGGTTTCGATTTCTGGAGCCAGTTGATGATTGTAGTAATCAAAACTAGACTCATATTGCAAGTCGGTGGTATTTCGCAAGCCACGGACAAGGGTCTTAGCACCCAGTCTTTTTGCAACATCGACGACTAGTTGGTCATGAGAAGCCAGCACCTCTACATTATCTAAATGCGCCACCGCTTTTTCGACTGCTCGTTTACGGTTTTCAACAGGGAGAAAGCCTTGTTTGTGGGGATTGTAGAACACCCCGACATAGAGCTTATCAAAGAGTTTGCTGGCACGTTCAATGATATCCAGATGTCCATTTGTCATCGGATCAAATGAACCTGTAAATAATCCAATTTTATCTGACATAGACCGTCACCTTACTAATCCCATATATTTTTTCCTTCCAGATGCCTAAGCAGGCGATTTCTTCTGGAAGTTCTACAGACTTATCGGTTTCACAGACAACCATGACCTCTTCGGAGAAAAGGTTTCTTTCTGCCATTTTCTCGATATCTGCAACGATTTGTTCCTTGGCATAGGGAGGGTCTAAAAAGACCAGGTCAAAGGGACCTTTCACTTGCTCCAAGGCCCGTTCAGCCTCCATCTTTAAGAGTTGAAATTTGGAAGCTTCCTTGGTCATTTGGATGTTTTCAGCGATGATAGCTTGCGCCTTTCGATCCCGTTCCACTAAGACAGCATGGGACATCCCACGCGAGACTGCCTCAATGGATAAACCACCACTGCCAGCATAGAGATCCAAGACACGACCGCCCTCAAAATAGGGACCTATCATGTTAAAGATAGCTCCACGCACCTTATCTGATGTCGGCCTCGTCGTCTTGCCTTCTAGCGTCTTGAGGGGACGCCCTCCGTAGATTCCTGATACGATTTTCATACCGTTTATTATACCAAATTATAGGCAAAAAGAGAAAGAAAACCGAACCTTGCGGTTCGATTCTCTACAAAATATTTTCGTACGTATCGCGGACTTCTTGAGGCCAGACACTGGTCTGAACCTCTCCGATGTGTTTCTTACGAAGAAGGAACATGGCCATCCGAGACTGTCCGATACCCCCACCAATTGTCAGTGGGAAAAGGCCGTTAAGCAAGGCTTTATGCCATTCCAGCTCAAGACGATCTTCGTCCCCTGTAAGAGCCACTTGGCGACGAAGGGTATCCTCATCTACCCGAATCCCCATTGATGAAAGTTCAAAGGCACAACCAAGAGATTCGTTCCAAACGAGAATATCGCCATTCAACCCCTTGTAGCCATTTTCAGACTCTGTTGTCCAGTCATCGTAGTCAGGTGCGCGGCCGTCATGAGGTTTGCCATCAGGCAACTCGCCACCGATACCAATCAAGAAGACTGCACCAAACTCTTTACAGATCGCATTTTCACGCTCTTTCGGTGTTAGATCTGGATAGCGTTCCACCAACTCTTCTGTGTGAATGAAGGTGATTTGTTTTGGCAAGATGGATTCGATATCGTAGCGGGCTTCTACGGCTAGCTCTGTCAGACGGATAGCCTTGTAAATCTTCTCAACAGTTTCCTTGAGATAGGCGATATTGCGTTGACCGTTTGGGATAACCTTCTCCCAGTCCCACTGGTCCACATAAACTGAGTGGGTCGCGTCGAGCGAATCTTCGTCTGGACGAAGGGCCTTCATATGAACAAACAGACCTTCACCTTCACCGAAACCAAAACGAGCCAAGGTGTGGCGTTTCCATTTGGCAAGTGAGTGAACGACTTCATAGGTTTCATCTGGAATCTGCAAAACCTTGACAGATACTGGATTTTCGACACCTGATAGGTTGTCCTGCATCCCATCCCCGACCTTGCTCAAGATAGGACCTTGAACTTCAACAACTTCTAACTTATCTTTCAAATACTGGGTAAAAGTGTTCTTCACAAAGGAAATTTCTTCTTGTTGATGAATAAAACTTTTCTTCATAAACAGCTCCTCAAAAATTAGTTAAAAGCATTATACACCTATTTCCAAGAAAAGAAAAGAGTAAATAAGAAAAAGTCAGTGCTCTTTTGAACACTGACTCTGTCATTCATTAATCATTTCGACCAAAGATTCGTAAGATGCTAAGGAAGAGGTTGATAAAGTCTAGATAGATGCTGAGCGCCATTGAGATGACCCATCCTGTCGCTACTTGCCCTCGTGACTGCTCATAAACATAGCGAATCTTTTGGTTGTCCCAAGCAATCAAACCTGAGAAAACCAAGACCATGGCAATACTAATCATGTAGTCAAAGAAACTATTGGCTAGAAAGAGGTTAACGACCATGGCAATAATTAACCCGACAAGCGCAGCCATCAGAGCTCGTCCCATTCCACTCAAATCTTTCTTGGTGAAAATTCCGATTGCCGCCATGACAAAGAAGAGAAGGGCACTGGATACAAAGGCTGATAAGACGGTCCCAGGTGTATAGAGGGCTACGACAAAGCTGAGCGTAAAGCCATTTAAAACAGAATAAACTAAAAATACTGGGAGAGCTGCTGGGCTATTTTTTGTAGCCATGCTACTTGCAACAAAGACTAAACCAAGTTCTGCAAAAGTTGCAATCATCAACCAGAGACGGCCATGCATTAAAAAGTAAGTCAATTGAGCTTGGAAGACTGTCAACATCAAAGCTGACACGAGAGCCGATAGACCAATCCCAAGTCCCACAAAAGCATAAACCTTAGCGTAAAATTGATTAAGACCTGAACGTTCTTGAATAATCGTTTGATTCATTCTGATTCTCCTTTTTCTATAAATATGTCTTGATTATAACAAAGATTTTATAAATTAGCTAAAATAAAACATCAAAATTCCTGCTGCAACTGCTACGTTGAGACTTTCTGCTCGGCCTTTCATGCCAATATGAACCAGCTGATCAGCACTCTCAGCCATGACAGAACTAATCCCCTGCCCTTCATTTCCCATGACTAAAACAAAGTTCTCTAGTGAAGAAAGCTCACGATAATCCTTTGACTCTCTCGATAAGGTCGTTGCCAGAATGGGCAAATTGCTCTTCTTTGCCTCTTCTACAAAGCTGACAAGAGGCATACGATAGATAGGCAAATGAAAATGACTTCCTTGCATGGAACGCAGGGTCTTGAGACTGTATATATCTGCTGACTTGTCTGAAACAATAACCCCTGTAAAACCTGCCGCATCCGCCGTCCGAATCATGGTGCCCACATTACCAGGATCTTGAACATCCTCTAAAAATAGATACTTGCCCTGATGGAGATCAGGCAGTCCCACTTCTTCTTTTTGAATCACTGCAACAATGCCTTGAGGAGTTTGCGTATCTGCCAAATCTAGCAAAATCTCCTCTGAAACCCAAATAGTTTGAGGAAAAGCAACTAGCTGATCTCGGTAACTTTCTAGGGCAAAGACCTTTTCAATCGTCACTCCTGCTTGAACAGCTTCTTCGAATAAGTGCCAGCCTTCAATCAAATAAGCAGACTTTCGATATTTTTTTTGATGTAATTTCTTGGCATTTTTTACCACAGAATTGGCTTTTGAGGTTATAATAGTCATAGAAATATTATAACACAATCAAAGGGGTTTGGTATGCAAAAGGTTAGAATGATTGCCCAAGGCAGGGTGCAGGGTGTTGGTTTTCGTTGGGGTGTTGTTACTTTAGCTCTTGAAATCGGTGGCATCACTGGTCGTGTCTGGAATAACGACGATGGCACAGTGGAAATTCTTGCTCAGGCAGACTCCTCTGCCACTATGGCAAAATTTATCCAAGAAATCCGAAAAGGTCCGACACCTTTTTCAAAAGTTACCTATCTAGATGTACAAATGAGCAACTTTTCATCCTATTCGGACTTCAAAGTCGCAAATTAGGTCTCTAGAACTATTGTATATTTTACAAAAAAACAGTAGAATAGAAAGGTATAATTTTTAAAGAAGGAATGAAAACATTGAAATCTATTAAACGTTTTGCCCTCTCTGCTATGGGAGTGGCTATGCTACTCGTCTTGTCAGGCTGTGTCCAAGTAGACAAAGCAACAGGACAACCCACAGGATTGATTTGGAATACCATCGGAGCACCTATGGCAGAGGCCATCAAGTACTTTGCTACTGATAAAGGTCTAGGCTTTGGTGTGGCTATCATCATCGTAACCATCATCGTGCGTTTGATTATCTTGCCACTTGGTATCTACCAATCATGGAAGGCAACGCTTCACTCTGAGAAGATGAATGCCCTCAAACACGTCCTCGAACCACATCAAAAACGCCTCAAAGAGGCAACAACTCAAGAAGAAAAACTAGAAGCGCAACAAGCTCTCTGGGATACTCAGAAAGAACATGGCATCAGTGTGTTCGGTGGAGTAGGATGTTTCCCTATCCTCATTCAAATGCCTTTCTTCTCTGCTATCTACTTTGCAGCCCAATACACTGATGGTGTAGCTAGCTCTACCTTCTTGGGTATTAATCTTGGTTCCCCAAGTATGATCCTTGTCGCCTTCGCTGGTATCCTCTACTATCTCCAATCACTCCTTTCACTTCATGGAGTAGAAGATGAGATGCAAAGAGAACAGCTCAAGAAAATGATTTACATGAGCCCACTCATGATTGTCGTCTTCTCCTTCTTCGCACCAGCCAGTGTGACCCTTTACTGGGTTGTCGGTGGTTTCATGATGATTCTCCAACAGTTCATCGTTAACTATGTTGTCCGTCCAAAACTCCGCAAAAAAGTTCGTGAAGAATTTGCCAAAAATCCACCAAAAGCAAGTTCATTTTCAACTGGAGGCGGACGCAAAGATGTCACTCCAAACCAAGCAACTGCGATTATGACTAATAAGAAACATAAGAAACGCAATGCTGGAAAACAACATTCTAGAAAATAAGAAAAAAGCTTAGCTGAAAGCTAGGCTTTTTATGCATCATAAAAGCCCGATGTCTCCATCAGGCTTCTTTTTTATCCATGAACACGTTTCATATAGTCTTGGTAGCTTTCTGTATCCATCAATTCCTTGGCATTCTTGACACGGTCTGCTGTTGGAGGTTTGACCCCTTCAAGCGAATAAGGAATCCCAAGTTCACGCCACTTGAACTCACCCATCGTGTGATAAGGCAAGATTTCAAACTTGTCAACATTTTTGAGGGTCTTGACAAACTTACCAAGTTCGATCAAATCCTCATCTCTATCTGTCAATCCTGGAACCAGCACGTGGCGAATCCAAACAGGCTTCCCGATATCTGATAGGTACTGGGCACAGGCCAAGATGTTTTTATTGGTTTGGCTTGTGACAATCTTATGCTGTTCTTCGTTGATTTCCTTGATATCCAGGAGAACCAAGTCTGTCACCGCCATGAGTTTATTAAACTTTTCGAGATAACGTGGTTTGTTACGGAATGGAAGGGCACAGGTGTCCAAGGTACAGTGGATTCCTTTTTCCTTGGCCTTGGTAAAGAGGGCAATTAGGAAATCAATCTGTAAGAGAGCTTCTCCTCCACTAACAGTGATTCCTCCCTTGTCTCCCCAGAAACCACGGTAGCGAAGAGCTTCTGTCAAGACATCGTCTACTGTCCGTTCGCGTGATTTATTGGTCTCCATAGCCCATGTATCGGGGTTATGACAGTACTGGCAACGCATGTGACAGCCCTGCAAAAAGACAATAAACCGAATCCCAGGGCCATCTACCGCCCCAAAACTCTCTGTCGAATGCACCATTCCTGTCACTTGTCCATAGTCAATTGTTTCTTCAGACATATCGTCACCTTCCTTGAAACCGTTTTATAGTTTTATTATATCACGAGTAAGGTGAAAAACAAGGTTTTTTTGTCTATTTTTTAGAAAGCAATCTGTTTTTCACTTTCATTTTCAATTTCTTTTACTGATCCGATTCAAAATCAAAACCATACAAGGTTGCAAAATAGTCCTCAGGACGCTCTGCACGGCGGATTTGGCGGGCTTTTCCTTCTTCGGTATAGAGGATTTCTGCCGAGCGTAGTTTGGCATTGTACTGGTAACCCATGGAGAATCCATGTGCACCTGTATCATGAATCACTAGCAAATCACCGATTTCTGTATGAGGTAGTTCGCGGTTCACTGCAAATTTATCATTGTTTTCACAGAGTGAACCGACCACGTCTACCACCTCAACAGGTTCATCTGGATGAGTCAGATTGGTGATATGGTGGTAGGCTCCATACATGGCTGGGCGCATGAGGTTGACTGCTGATGCATCAACACCTAGATAGGTACGGTAAGTTTTTTTCTTATGAGTGACTCTTGTGACGAGAGCTCCGTGAGGGGCTAACATAAAGCGACCCAATTCGGTGAAAATCTTAACCTGACCAAGTCCTGCTGGTGTAAGAACTTCTTCATAAACCTTACGCACCCCTTCACCAATCACAGCAATGTCATTTGGCTCCTGGTCAGGACGATAGTTGACACCAATACCGCCGGAAAGATTGATAAAGTCTAGTGAAATGCCCAACTTTTCCTTGATTTCAACGGCTAATTCAAAAAGCTGACGCGCCAACTCTGGGTAGTAGAGATGGGTCACGGTATTGGATGCTAGGAAGGAGTGAATCCCAAAAGTCTTGGCTCCTTTTTCCTTCAAAATCGCAAAGGCTTCAAAAAGCTGGTCCTTGGTCATCCCAAACTTGGCTTCTCCAGGATTGTCCATGATATCTGTTCCTAGCTCAAAAACGCCTCCAGGATTGTAACGACAAGAGATGATTTCTGGAATACCTGCTGCTCGCTCTAGATGTTCAATATCTTCAAAGGCATCCAAGTTAATGGTTGCACCCAATTCACGCGCATAGGCATATTCCTTGTCAGGCGTGTTGTTAGAAGAGAACATAATCTCAGAACCGGGGAAATCCAGTTTATGGCTCATCAAGAGCTCCACGTAACTAGAACAGTCCACACCACAACCTTCCTCTTGGAGGATTTTCAAGATGGCTGGAGTTGGAGTGGCCTTGACTGCAAAATATTCTTTAAAGCCCTTATTCCAGGAAAAGGCCTGGTTGACTGCTCTTGCTTTTTCACGAATCCCCTTCTCGTCATACAAGTGGAAGGGAGTCGGGAACTCTGCAACAATTGTTTCTAAATCTTCACGGCTGATAAATGGTGTTTTCATAGGCATCCTTCTATTCTGTTTGCAAAGAAAGGCTGGGACAATCGTTCCAACCTTTAGTTCTATCTCTTATTTGTATTCGTCAAAGATATTGCCAATCTCGACATCGATGGATTGGTTCTTGACATCAATATTGGTTACTTTCAAGAGTGACTTGTAATCAAACTGCTTTTCACGTTCTTCTTGGGCATTGTCTGCAAAGACTGCAACACCAGCCAACTCTGAATCAAACTCACGCAAGAGACTAATCATACCGTTGACAGTTCCTCCACCTTTCAAGAAGTCATCCACAATCAAGACACGGCTGCCTGCCTTGAGGCTGCGTTTTGAAAGGAACATTTTCTCAATGCGGTCACCGCTGGAACCTGAAACATAGTTGACGCTGACCGTTGAACCTTCGGTAATTTTCAAGTCACGGCGCACAATGACAAATGGAACATTGAGGACATTGGCAACTGCATTTGCGAGTGGCACACCTTTTGTTGCTACTGTCATCACGGCATCGATTTTTTGGTCCATAAAGCTCTTGGCAATGATGCGCCCAATATTTTTCAAAATGGCAGGCGTACTAAGCAGATCAGACAGATAGATGTAGCCACCTGGCAAGATACGGTCGCTTTCTGAAAGTTTGTCACGCAAGTCTGCGATCATTTCTTTAGCTTCATGACTCGAGATTGATGGTGTAAAGATAACGCCACCACCTGCTCCAGTCACAGTCTGAATATGACCGATTTCGATTTCCTCAAAGGCACGCTTGATAATCACGATATCCTCTGAGATAGAGGATTTAGCAGATTCGTACTTTTCTGCAAAGGTGTTGAGACTGGTTAGTTTGTATGGATTATTAATCAAATAGTTGGAAATGACAACCATCCGATCACTTCTTCTTAATTTCATTTTTATTTACCATTCCATTTAATTTTGATATTTTATCCATTATACCACATTCACATAAAAAAACGAACATTATTGCGTAAAAAATGCTCGTTTTTCTTAAATTATTAATCTAAATCTGGTTTATAGAAGGAACGATTGTCCATGGCGAAGATTTTGTTGGTCATCTCTCCTTTATCCACCAAAGCTAGAGCTGTTGACATCATCATCATGCTGGCATCTAGATTGTCAATCATATGGATAATCTCTGCCTCCATAATGCGTGGACGGACTGGACTTCCATACTCCAGCAAGCCATGGTGACTGAGGATGACATGGCGCAGTAGCACCACTTCTTCTCTAGTATCATCGATGCCCAGCTCCATGACTGTCTTGGTAATTTCGCTATCGATGAGTGCTATATGACCGATGAGATTGCCTCGTACTGTATACTCCGTCTGGTCTGGTCCCGTCAACTCAATAACCTTGGCCAAGTCATGCAACATAATCCCAGCATAAAGCAGGCTCTTGTTGAGCTGAGGATAGATCTCGCTAATGGCATCTGCCAAGCGCACCATAGTTGCCGTGTGAAAAGCCAAACCCGTTTCAAAGGCGTGGTGGTTGGTCTTGGCAGCCGGATAGGAGTAGAATTCCTTATCATACTTGGTGTAGAGACTGCGAACGATACGTTGCCAGACAGGATTTTCAATTTTGAAAATCATTTGCGACATGTAGTCACGGATTTCCTTGATATCGACTGGTGACTTGACCTTGAAATCAGCTGGATCGTTGGGTTCGCCAGGTTGAGGCAGGCGGAGAGTAATTTGATTGACTTGAGGAGTATTATTATAAACTTCTCTGCGCCCCTGCATGTGGACCACTTTCCCTGCGGTAAAGGCCTCAACGTTATGAGGCTGAGCATCCCAGAGTTTTCCTTCAATCTCGCCACTATCGTCTTGGAAGGTAAAGGCTAGGTAGTTTTTCCCAGCTCGTGTCTGTCTCAGGTCAGCTGATTTGATCAGGTAAAAACCTTCAAACAGCTCATCTTTTTTCATGTGACTAATCTTCATATTCTTCCTCATCTTCTTGGAAATGGAGTAGATCAAGCGCAGGCTCACCTTCTGATAACTCAATGTGACGGAGCGTCCGCTCGATAGCTGTGGTACGACGGTTTAATAATTCATCAATATTGCCAGAGGCATGTTGAAGATGTTTTTGTGCCTTAACCAAAATCCCCCCGAACTTGCCAAACTCAGTCTTAACGCTAGCAAGAGTCTTGCTGATATGATCTGCACTCTTTTGGATATTGAGAGTTTTGAAGCCAACTGATAGAGAGTTAAGCAGGGCTGATAGGGTACTTGGACCAGCAACAATAATCTGCTCCTCCCGTCTCAAATCATCAAAGAAGACAGGATTGCGGACGATTTCTGAGTAAAGTCCTTCTGTTGGAACAAACAAGACTCCAAAATTGGTCGTTCGAGGCGGCGCCAGATACTTGCTCTTGATATCCTTGGCAAAGCGCTTGACGCTAGCTAAAAGTGACTTACGACAACGTTCGATTTCGTCCTTATCGCCTGCTTCATAAGCTTCTTCTAAGCGGTAATAATCCGCCAGTGGAAACTTGGAGTCAATCGGTAAATAGACATATTCCTGGTCCCCCTGTCCAGGTAACTTGATGGCATACTCCACTCGCTCGCTAGAGTTCTCAACCGTTGCAAATTCTCGTTCGTACTGGGCTGGTGTCATGATGTCTTCGATGATTTGCCCCAGTTGCAATTCTCCTAGAATCCCTCGCGTCTTGGTCCCAGAGAGAACTTTGTTGAGTGCGCCAACATCGCGGGCAACTGTCTGCATTTCTCCCAGGCCACGATTGACAGACTCCAGTTGTTTGGAAACTGTCTCGAAGGAAGCCTGCAAGCGTGTCTGCAAGGTCTTTTCTAACTTTTCCTCGACAGTTTGACGCATTTGTTCCAAACGTTGCTCATTGGACTCCTGCAGGGCTTGAAGGCGTTGGTCGGTCTGATCTCTGGTTTGAAGGAGATTCTCGTTCATCTCCTGTCTAACTTGAGTCAGCCCTTGGTGCAACTCCATTCGCACTTCTTGCAAACGGTCGCTGACAGCCACTTCCAAGTCTTTTTGATCCAGCTGGCTGGCTTGTCTGGCTTGTTCAAAGCGGTAATCCAGTTGATCTGAAAGATTGTCTGCCTGATCCTCCAAGCTCTTGGCTAGGTACTTGTCTTGCTTATCTTGCCTTTGCCAAATGAGAAAGAGTCCAGCTAGGTTGGCAATTAATAATAGTAGTAATACAGTCTCCATCCTACCTCCTGTCCTTGCTATGCAAGACAACCACATAGCCATCAGGGCAAGTCACCGAAACTTCCCTATCTATATATTCGTTAGAAGCGTACACTTTTTTAAAGAAAAAATTCTCCTCTGTCAATTCGTACTTGGCACCAAGAATAGTCAGCTGGCTATCCCGAACTGGCATAAAGGCTAGATAATCGTAGTCTGAACGGGGTTGAAGCTGACTGCTCCCTTCTGGACAATAGGCAATCAAGTTTTCCCCATCCTCAATCGCTATCTGGCGCATATAGGGTGCCAACTTGGGATTGCTAGGCAGAAAGACATTAGCCAGCATATGATCAATACGACCACCCAAAGCCCCAAAAATGGTCACTTGGGCTTGAGGATTTTGCTCAAAGATGGTCAAGAGAGCCAATTCCAGATCCGTATCATCCTTTTCTGGCTGAGCTTGAACAAAATGTTGGGCACGTTTTTGAATCAACTGGCGTTCGTCTGCAGTCACCGAATCAAAATCCCCAATTGCTAGAGTGAGAGGCAGATCTTCTTCCAAGACCCAGAGCGAACCGCGATCCACACCGACAAAGCAATCAAAATCCGTCCGATAATGACCGCGATCCCCGCCGGCAAAAACGGCAACCCTAGTCCAATTGTTTTCTGAGAGTTTGCACTCGTTCATTGACATCTCCCTTAAAGACATAAGACCCTGCTACAAAAACTGTAGCACCAGCTTCTTTAGCTTGAGAAATGGTTTGATCATCAATCCCACCATCGACTTCGATCTCAAAGTTCAAACCTTTTTCCTCACGAAGGGCAACCAACTCACGAACCTTGTCCATGGTTTCAGGCAGAAAAGTTTGCCCACCAAATCCAGGATTCACTGTCATGACCAAGACTTGGTCAACTAGGTGAAGAACGTGCTTGATTGCCTCCACAGGCGTACCAGGGTTAATGTCAACAGAAGGTTTGACACCAAGAGAACGAATTTTTTGAAGAGCCCCATGGATATGAGGCGTTGCTTCCACATGGATACTGATGATATCTGCACCTGCACGCGCAAAGTCCTCTAAATGATGCTCTGGATTAGCGACCATCAAGTGGCAGTCAAAGACCATCTTGCTATGGGGGCGAAGAGCTTCAACCACACCGGCACCAAAACTGATTTGTGGTACAAAGTGACCATCCATAATATCGATATGGGCATATTCAGCCCCAGTTGCTTCTAGACGTTTAATTTCTCGTTCAAAGTTGGCATAATCTGCTGCCAGAATTGACGGAGCAATCTTGTATTGAGACATCTGTTTCTCCTTATTTTGGAATTTTTTTGCTGACTTTTTTGTAGGTTTCTCTGCGATTTTCAATCTCACTGAGAAATTGCAGGTAGTTGTCAAAACGGAAGGTTGCAATGGTTCCTTCTTCTACAGCTGGCTTAACCGCACAGGACGGTTCATGGGTATGGGTACAAGTACGGAATTTACAGTCTCGACTGACACTGGCAATCTCTGGAAAGGCCTGATTGAGGTCTTCAGCCGTTGACACTTCATAATCCAGTGATGAAAATCCTGGCGTGTCCGCGATTTTACCCCCATTGAGATTGTAAAAACTAACAGCTCGAGTGGTATGGCGACCACGACCTAGACTGTCTGAGATCTCTCCTGTTTCAAGATTGAGGTCCGGTGCGATTTTATTGAGGAGGGTTGATTTTCCAACACCTGTCTGCCCCATAAAGACCGTCACTTTTCCTGTCAACAGGGGCAGGAGTTCCTCCTTACTGGTCACAAAGTCATAACCAATGGCACGATAGGTTTGTTCGTAAAAATCCAGTTCTCCCCTATCCTCCAGCAAGTCCATTTTGGAAATATAGACGATAGGATGGATGCCCTTGTGTTCCAGAAGAACCAAGAACCGATCCAGCAAATTGCTATTAAAATCAGGTTCCTTGACGGACATGATCACCACGGCTTGGTCAATATTGACAATAGGAGGACGGACCAGACTGTTTTTCCGTTCATGAATCTTAAGGATATAACCTTCAGAATTTTCCTCGGCAGAAAAGTCTACCCAATCCCCAACATAGGGCGTGTGCCCTTTTTTACGGAAATTCCCACGCGCACGTGTCTGGTAAACTTGACCACCACTCTCTACATAGTAGAATCCTGCCAAGGCTTTAATAATTTGTCCCTGCATCTTAGAGTCCTTGTCCTTTAAGCGCATCTGCCAGACTGGCAAATTCTTCCAAGCTAAGTGCTTCCCCACGCACAGATGGAGACAAGCCTGCCTGATCCAAAGCCTTGGTCAACTTTTCCTTGACTTCATCAGTCTTGCCAAAGTAGCCTGTTAAGTTGTTCCACAAGGTCTTGCGACGATGAGTGAAACTAGCCTTGGAAACTTTAAAGAAAAATTGTTCATCTTTCACTGCTACGGCTGGTTCTGGACGGCGTACCATTTTCAGGATAGCCGAGTCCACGTTTGGGGCTGGCACAAAGACCGTACGAGGCACGATAAAGGCAACCTTGGCTGTCATGTAATACTGGACAGCAATCGACAAACTACCGTAAGCCTTGGTATTGGGTTGAGCGGAGATACGATCTGCCACTTCTTTTTGCATCATAACGACAAACTCACTAAAAGGAATGCCACTTTCAATCAAGTGCATGAGAATAGGCGTCGTAATGTAGTAAGGCAAGTTGGCTACCACCTTAATGGGCAGGTCTGGATTTTTGAAATTCTGGATATGCTGCGCCAAGTCAACTTTGAGAATGTCCTCGTTGACTACGGTCACATTATCAAAATCACGCAGGGTATCCGCTAAAATCGGTACCAAACGGTGGTCAATCTCAAAAGCCATGACCTCTGCCGCACGCTCAGCCAAAAATTCTGTCAAGGCACCAATTCCTGGACCGATTTCAATGACATTAACCTGATCATCAATCTCAGCTGTATCCACGATTTTTTGAAGAATATTGGTATCCGTCAGGAAATTTTGCCCAAAGGATTTTTTAAAGGTAAAACCGTGACGCTCCAGCACTGCCTTGGTCACGCTATAATCTGCAATTCTCATTTATCTACTCTTTTTCCACATTACTATTAAAACCAGTAAAATAAAAATTATACTTTCCTGCCTTATCTATATTCTTTTTCTTTAAAAATCTAGTAAAGCTATCATTTTCAAAAACTATTGTATTATAAACATTTTCATTCTTTATACAAAATATATAATATTTGAAATTATTAGACTTTTGTATTTTCTCTGAAAATAGACTATTCCAACCAGAGAATAAACTTCCAGCAATATAGCTGGATTTGTTTTCCTCCGTTATATAATTTTTACTGATACTTATTTTTTTGTTATTTCTTTTTTCATCAACTCCTATGCCGTACGATACCAACCCATTAATAATATCCTTATAAATTTCTTCCCTATTTTCTGACTTAGAATCAATTTCAAAAAACTTGTTTCCTAAAATATAGTTATCAGCTATAATCCCTTCTCGGGCATCAAATACAGTTCCATATTCTGAAACAGATGTAGAATAAAATTGCTCAGCAAAATCATCCTCATTAGAGTCTTTAAATGTTCCTATAATCGTATTACTATCACTTAGTAATTCTTTCACTTTTTGTTCAGATAACTCACCAGTACTGATACTACAGTTGATAAATTCACATGCTTCAAATGAATTTGAAGCAAAAAAATCAGCAGAAAAAGTACACTCTACAAAGCTTTTGTCTTTAAACTTTACTTTTTCAATCTCATATCCAGTAACACCAAATTCAACATAACTGAAATATTTAACTTCCTTGGAACCAAATATTTCTTCCTTTTTCAAAGATATTATTTCTCTCATAACTGGTTTCAGTGCTGTGCTCAAATTATATTTCCAGTTCTCCGCCAACTCATTCCCAGGATTCTCTATTCCTTTTGGATATTTTATTGAACAAATTGTAGACAATACTTGAACAAAGTCAAGAGAAATATCTAATTTTAATATCTCATTCCATTCCTTTAATAATTTATTATACGTATCAATGATATATTCAATTTTTCCCGCCTTATAAAAGGGTAACTCTTTGGTCTTACTAATATCTGCAACAAGTTCTGTAAGTTGCTTATCATAATACTTCACAGTGTCTCTAACATTATCAGACACAGTATTTTTCTTATTTTCTTTACTTTGTTCAATAGCTTGATTCCAAGTAACTAATGTCGGCAACGCAATAACTATGCCCGCTAATACTTCTCCTTGGGATAAACTATTAAGAATTAAATTCTTACCCTCAAAAAGATTATTCATATATAAAATAATACCAACAATCACAACTCCGACTGCAGCAAAACTCAACAATAATTTACCATCCTTATTTTTCATACAGCCTCCTATTAACTTAAATACACTACCTTCATTTTAACATAATTCTCTACACTTTAGAGTCTTTCTCATAACTTTCCATAACCTCTTCCACTTCTGCCAAAGTTACTCCAAACAACTCCAACCGCTTGAGCAGCTGTTTCCCATTGGAATAACCGATGCGGAGCTGTTCGCCTAGATACTCTCGGCGCCTACGGCTGTCTGCTCCCGCTAGGAAACCTAGGCGAATCAAGTCACCACGACTGATGTCAAACTCGTTCTCGTTTTCAAATTGCTCTGTCACATGAGCCAGCGCTGTTTTTAGATCTTCATAGCTGGCGTGTTCAATTCCCAGAGAACGCCCCTTGGACTTGGATTTGGGAACAGCCTCATCTCGCTTGAGAAAGGCATGCTGCACTGTTGGAATGTCCGTCATAATCATGCGTCGAATGCGTTCCCCATTAAAATCTGGATCTGTAAAGACAATGACTCCATGCAATTCATGCAGGCGCTGAATCCGCTCTATATCCTGGTCATTTATTGCGGAACCTCGTGTTTCATAGGTCTCTACATCAAAGTAACGTTTGAGATTGGCTGTATCATCCCGTCCTTCGACCACGATGACTTGGGAAATTTTCTCTTTCATGATTGTTTTTCCAATCCAAAAATACGCTCGGCATTGGCACTTGTCACAGCAGCTAATTCTTCTGTCGTCATCCCACGCAAGTCGGCGATAAAGTCCACCACATAGCGAGTATAGGCTGTTTTGTTTTCACGGCCACGTTTAGGAACAGGAGCTAGGTAAGGGGCATCTGTCTCAACGAGGATTTTATCCAAAGGAAGTTCCCTAGCAGCCTCTTGAATATCCGTCGCTTTCTTAAAGGTCACTACACCTGAGAAAGAAATAATCATGCCAAGCTCGACAAACTTCTCAGCCCACTCCAAAGAGCCTGAAAATGAATGCATAATTCCACCACGAGGACCAACGCCCTCGCTCTTGATAATCTCATAAGTATCTTCTAGCGCATCACGAGTGTGGACCACAAAGGGCAAATTCAAGTCCTTAGACAGCTGAATCTGACGACGAAAAACCTGCTCCTGTACTTCCTTAGGTGCTGTCATCCAGTGATAGTCCAGACCAATCTCCCCCAAGGCAACAACCTTGGGATGTTTTAGCTTTTCAAGCAAGTAAGCTTCGACCTCATCTGTGTAAGTCCCTGCTTCCGTCGGATGCCAGCCAATAGTTGCGTAGAGTTGCTCATACTCATCTGCCAACTCTAGGGCTCGCTCAATGGTTGGCTTATCAAAACCAACAATATTCATCTGTGTCACACCCATCTCAGCAGCCAAGGCGATTTCTTCTGCCTCACGTCCTGCAAATTCTTCTACATTTAAATGTGTGTGCGTATCAAAAATCATCTCTTCTAACCTCATTTTCTTTCATCTATTATACCAAAAATAGCATCTCTCGGCTTGTAAAAATATTCTAATACCAATCATTCTCCCTTGACTGCCCTTTTTCAAAGCAGTATAATAACACTTATTGAAATTTTCAGCAAAGGAAACGAAAATGTTTAGAAAATTAAAATATACCTTTATCGGTCGACCACTCAAGTCTCTCACAGACGGCGAAGGGGGATTGTTGGGAAAAATGCAGGCACTTGCAATGTTATCCAGTGATGCCCTGTCTTCTATTGCCTATGGACCTGAACAAGTCATTCTCGTTTTAGTCAGTCTCTCTCCTCTCGCCATTTGGTGGAGCCTCCCTATCGGTATTTTTGTCCTCTTACTACTCGCTAGTTTGACCATTTCCTATCGTCAAATCATCCACGCCTATCCTCAAGGTGGAGGGGCTTATATGGTCACTCGGGAAAATCTCTCCCCTAAACTAGGCTTGATTGCAGGGGGTAGCCTCCTTGTTGACTATATGCTGACAGTAGCCGTATCCGTTGCGTCTGGAGCTGATGCTATTACAGCAGCCATACCTCCCCTACATCCCTACAATCTTCATATCTCTATTTTCCTAGTCTGCCTGCTCATGCTCTTAAATTTAAGAGGATTGAAAGAATCTGCCAGCTCTCTGATGATTCCCGTCTACCTCTTTATCTTCAGTACTGTCTTTCTCTTGCTTTATGGGTTCTTTCAACTGTTTACAGGTTCCCTAAACTATCAGGCGACTTCAGCCATTGGACAAATCGTTCCGAGCCTTTCCATCGTTCTCCTATTGAGAGCATTTACCAGTGGCTCTGCCTCTCTGACAGGGGTTGAAGCTATTTCAAATGCGGTACCATTTTTCAAAACTCCGAAAGAAAAGAATGCTGCTCAGACCTTGACCATCATGTCCTTGATTTTAGGATTCCTTTTTGCAGGCATCACCTTCCTAAACTACTGGATGGGTATCACTCCTCAAAATGGAGAAACCATCCTCTCGCAAATGGCCAAGGGCATTCTTGGTGATTCATTCTTTGGTCATGCTAGCTACTATCTCTTCCAGTTCTCAACAGCCTTGATTCTAGCTGTAGCTGCAAATACTGGTTTTTCAGCCTTCCCTATGCTGGCTTACAATATGGCTAAAAACAAGTACATGCCCCATCTCTTTATGGAAAAAGGGGATCGTCTCGGCTACTCCAACGGTATCTTAACTCTGGCTTTTGGAGCTATGATCCTTCTTCTCATTTTTAACGGCAATACTGAACGCTTGATTCCTCTTTATACTATCGGGGTCTTCGTTCCCTTTGCCCTCTCTCAGACTGGGATGATTCGCCATTGGAAAAAGGAAAAAGGAGCAAACTTCTTAAAACCTGCCTTTGCTAATATCCTTGGGGCCATCATTTGTTATGCTATTGTCCTCATTTTACTCCTCTTCAGACTGGGTGATATCTGGCCATTCTTCCCAATTATCCTAGTTCTAACTTTCCTCTTTTTGTCCATTCACAGCCATTACCAAAAAGTGGCAAAACAACTACGACTCTACGAAGGAATTGAAAAGCGCACTTACGACGGCAATCTTGTCCTTGTCCTAGTTGGAAATGTTACTCGAGTAAGTGTTGGAGCCATTAACTACGCTCAAAGTATCGGTGACGAAGTGTTGGCCATGCACATTTCTACTAAAGAAACGGCCGATAAAGACCAAGAAATTCTTCAGGAATTTGCCGATTACTTCCCAAATATCACTCTGAAGAATATCAATACCAGCTACCGCGACATCATCACCCCTAGCGTTAAGTATGTCAAACGAATCGCCCAAGAAGCTAGGCAAAAAAACTACACCGTTACAGTCCTTGTCCCACAGTTTATCCCTAACAAGCCTTGGCAAAATATCCTGCACAATCAAATGAGCCTCAAACTAAAATACGCTCTCAGATGGCATGAAGACGTCGTTGTCGCCAGTTACTCTTATCACTTAAAAGAATAAACAAAAACTCAAAATCAGTAACTTATATCTGGTTTTGAGTTTTTTGTATATGACCTTTTAAAAGAGCCCTCCACGAGTTTCATCTAAAATGACCGATTTCAAGGACAATGCACCCTTTAAGATAAAAAGAAAAGCCAGTAGACTCGAGTTCCTACTGACTTCTTTGTTGAATTCGCTTGGATTAAGCAGCCAAAACTTTGCGTCCTTTACGACGACGAGCTGCCAATACGCGACGACCGTTTTTAGTTGACATACGGTTACGGAACCCGTGTTTGCGCGCACGACGAAGTTTACTTGGTTGATAAGTACGTTTCACGATGAATACCTCCTCATAGATTTTGTATTCGTTTAGCCGGCTATAAAGTGATCAGTTACTAAACATACTTTACTATTCTATCTGATTCTGCCACTTTTGTCAATAGCTCCAAGCAAATGTTTTCTAGCTTTTCCTATGAAAGCTCTATCTACGATACTGACTCAAGAAACGTGTCATCTTTTCTTGGATTTGTGCCAATTCATCCACACGAGGAAGGTAAACGATACGGAAATGGTCTGGTTCCTTCCAGTTAAAACCGCGACCATGAACCAAAAGAACCTTTTCTTGTTTCAAGAAATTGAGGACAAACTGCTCATCATCATCGATGCGGTACATATTACGGTCAATTTTAGGGAAGATATAAAGACCCGCCTTAGGCTTGACTGCAGATAAACCTGGAATATCTTGAATGGCATTATAGATAAAGTTTCTTTGCTCATAGATACGACCACCAGGAAGGAGCAATTCGTCCACTGACTGGTGACCTCCTAGCGAGGTTTGTACGACTTGCTGGGCCAAAACGTTAGAGCAAAGACGCATATTGGACAGCATATTGAGCCCTTCGATATAGCCTTTAACATGTGTCTTAGGTCCAGATAAGACCATCCAACCTACACGAAAACCAGCGATACGGTGAGATTTTGACAGACCATTCATGCTGACACAGAAGACATCTGGTGCCAAGCTTGCCACAGGCGTATGCACATGTCCATCCATTACCATGCGGTCATAAATTTCATCCGCAAAGATAATCAAATCGTTTTGACGAGCAATCTCAATAATCTCCAACAAGAGTTCCTTAGGATAAAGGGCTCCAGTTGGGTTATTTGGATTGATAAGGACGATTGCCTTGGTATTGGAAGTAATTTTTGACTTAATATCGTCAATATCTGGGTACCATTCTGCAGCTTCATCACAGATATAGTGAACGGCATTTCCCCCAGCTAGGCTGACCGCGGCTGTCCAGAGAGGATAGTCTGGCATAGGCACCAAGACCTCATCGCCATTATCCAAAAGCCCTTGCATGGACATAACAATCAGCTCACTGACACCATTTCCAAGGTAGATATCATCAATGTCTACATTGGGAAATTTCTTCAGTTGGCAATACTGCATGATGGCCTTGCGGGCTGAGAAAATCCCTTTGGAATCAGAATATCCCTCACTATCACGCGCATTCATAATCAAGTCATGAATGACCTCGTCTGGCGCTGTAAAGCCAAATTCTGCTGGATTCCCTGTATTCAGACGTAAAATCTTTTCTCCGTTTGCTCGCATCCGCATAGCTTCTTCCAAAACAGGACCACGGATATCATAGGCAACGTGCTCTAACTTACTAGACTTGTTATATTCTTTCATCTTGTTTCCTCAATTCATAGAGATAGTAACATTATACCACTAGAAAGGGATTGCGACAAGTTTCCTGAAATGAGCAAGCAAAGAAAAAACTCACAACGACTAGGTTTTCACCGTCTAAACAACTAGAATACAGAAGCATTTTCTCACATACCAAAAGACAAACCTAGAAAGATCAGCGCTAAAAAGGAATCATACAAAAGATTAAACATGAGAAAGAGGCCCCACGTGACTAAATAGTCCAAGCGACCACTTCTCTTTGCAATCACAAATAAAATGGTGTGGTAGACTAGGTGAAAGAGAAGAAAGCCAACAAAACCTGGATAGAGAACGGGCACGACTCTTTCCAGTTGCCAAAGCATCACTACTTCTCCTACAAGCGACGCAAGGATAATTCCATGATAAAGAAAACTTATTTTTTTAGAAGCTTGAACAAAATCTTTCATACTTTCTCATCCCCTCGCTGTGTTTCCTACTATCCCGTTTTCTTTTATTTTAACATATCTCCACCAAATCGAATCTCCAATAATATTTATTTAAATATGATTTTTACTTTACTTCTTTAATGAAAAGGGTTACAATAACAGTAAGAAAATTTCAGGAGGTTTCATTATGGCACAACGTTACCAAAATGTTATGGTCGCAATTGATGGTTCTAAAGAAGCGGACTTGGCTTTCGTCAAAGGTGTTTACACTGCTCTACGCAACGAATCCAAGCTCACCATTGCCCATGTTATCGACACACGCGCTCTTCAAAGCGTGTCTACCTTTGATGCTGAAGTTTACGAAGAACTCCAAGTCGATGCTGAAAGTCTGATGAAGGAGTACGAAAAGCGCGCAAGAGATGCTGGTGTGACCGATATTCACATCGTCATCGAAATGGGAAATCCAAAAACTCTCCTTGCCCGTACTATTCCAGACGCAGAAAATGTCGACCTGATTCTCGTTGGTGCAACAGGGCTCAATGCCTTTGAACGCCTCTTGGTTGGCTCTTCATCTGAGTACATTCTCCGCCATGCAAAAGTCGATTTACTGGTCGTGAGAGAAAGAGAAAAAACATTGTAATCATTTAAAAAGGGAGCCTTGAGCTCCTTTTTGTTTGTCCTGATTGGGTCACAAAAAGGCTTTAAACAATTGTTTAAAGCCTCTATCTTATTTAGAAAGTAGTCAATCTCAAAAGATTGAATTATTTGTAACTGTATGCCCAGTAGTATACACCGTTTCCATCAACTACTGCTGCTACAGCTCCTTCAGTGACATTCGGATCGAGAAGCAAGTCTCTCAAACCACTGTTTGCCCATTTCTTAACGACAACAGTAGCATCTTCATCACGACGTCCTACAAAGCCTGTGCTATCGTATTGACGTGAAATTTCATTTACTTTTGGAAGTGCTTGATTTTGATAAATGTCTTCAGACCAAGTCAATTCTTTCAATCCTTGAGCTTTACGAGTCTCATTGATTTTAGCGAAAGCTTCTTTCGCTTTTGAAACATAGTCATAGTTTGTATCGTTTGTTGCTTCAACACGGTAAACAAACTTCACATAGCCAAATTCTACATCACTGTATTTCTTGTCTTCGACACCACTCTTGAGATTTGCAATCAAGACATAGTCCTTAGCGTATGGGTTTTCTTTCGTCTTCTCAAAGATTTCTGGATCTTCGATTTCCCACTCAACTTTAGCATCCCAACCAGAGTTATCAAGGAACTTAGGATTCATTTTTTCGATGACATAGTTTTTGAACTCTTCAACATTCTTGAATGGCAATGCTTGACCTGCTTTAGCAGTCGTTACCAAGTTAGTTGAGTAAAGTTTCACGCTTGAGTTCTTGTCGCTGTACATGTACTCGTCATCAGCAGTGTTTTCGTGAAGTTTTGGATCACGAGCTGGATCGTTTGGATCAGTCATCCCTTGAAGTTTCCATTTTCCTCCAAGCCACTTCCAGTATGCTGAGTAACCTGTACGCTCTGAGTTAGATGGTACATAGTAGTAATGTGCACTACCGTCGAAGTAGTAGTTTTTATCATTCTTGAGGACTGCATCACCTGGTTTACCTGGTGGGTAAACCAATTTTGGAGTTTGTCCATTTGGTGCCCAAGCCAAGTGTTCCAATCCTTCAGCTGGTTTTTCAACATAATCAGGGATTTGGTTTTCACTTGGTTCATCAGTCGTTACCAAACCTGGTGTTGTTGGGATAGCTGGAGTTGCTGGTGTTTCTGGTTTTGGTTCTGCTGGCGTTTCTGTTGATGGCTTGAATGGATCAAATTCACTATCAGCACCATTAATTGGTGGGTTTTCTGGTAGGTCAACACTTGGAGTTGCTGGCTGTTCTGGTTTTGGCTCAGCTGGTGTTGTTGGCTCTTCAGGTTTATCACTAGGAGCTGGTGTTGGAGTCTCTGGTTCTGCTGGTGTTGGAGCAGGAACTTCAGGTTGACTTGGTTGTGCTGGCTCAACCGGAGTTGTTGGTTGTTCTGGTTTTGGTTCAGCAGGTGTTGCCGGTTGTGCTGGTGTTGTATCAGCAGAATCTTTCACCAATACCCACTTACCATTTTGGTAGTAGTAATAATCACCATTGTCCAATACATAGTAATGGTAACCATTTTCGTAACGATAGTGCGGATCGTTTTCCAAGTTGTTAGTAGATGAGTTGTTGTTACTGTTGTTTGTCAAAGGTTTCCACTGACCGTTGCGATAAATACGGTAGCTACCGTCGTTCATACGGTAGTAGTGATTGCCATTCCAGTAAATATAGTTTTCATCGCTAGCAAGGTTATTGTAATTATTCCAATAGTTATAACCATAGTAGTTGCTACTGTTGTCATAGCTATAGTAGTTATTCCAATTATTGTAACCGTAGTTGTAACTTGGGTAGTAGCTACCATATCCATAGTTATAGCTTGGATAGTAGCTATTGTAGCCATAGTTATAACTTGGGTAATAACTGTTGTAGCCATAACTTCTTACAGTATAATTTGATGTGCGGCTACGATTTGCAGTAGTACGGTTAGAAGTACGATTGCTTGAACGGCGGCTAGTTCTTGTATAGTAACTATTATTTCCATTCCAATTGTAAGCAGCGTGAGCTTCACTTGGTGCAAAAGTTGGAAGCATTGTTACAGCTGTTAAAACAGAAGCTGTCAAATAGGTATATTTTTTCTTCATTTCAACCTCTTAATTCTTTAATTTTTAAACTTGAAAATTAAAATAATAAAAATTTGGAAAGCAATTGTGCACAATTTTATAACTAAACCTCAAAACTAGAGTGAATTCTTCACATCAGCTTGTTAACAGGCCTGAAATAAACAAGTTGACTTTCTGTCTTTAAAAAGAGCATATTATAGCGGCATGAGGATTTTATATTTATTCGCTTTCTTAATATATTCTAACACATAAACTTTCAAATATCAAATAATTTGACTTGTCTTTTTTTGATGTTTTTTTTAAAAGAAAAGCTAGATATATTACTAATATATCTAGCTTTTTAACTATTCTTCATAAGAAATGTAATTTCCTGTTATTTTATTTTCACTATATTTTCATTTTTTCATTTCTTTTTCTAGTATAAATATGCTAATAATAATTAGTGATATATATAAAATTGTTCGGTTTTTCAGCTCAAAAAATCCCCGAATTTTTCATCCAGGGAAAAGAATTTTCTCTTATTTTTTATTTTTTCTTTCTTTATGTCGCTCATAAGCTTTAAACTGACGTTGTAGTTCCTGTCGGATGGCAGGTTCTGGAGCATATTTTTCTTCCCAGTCATCTGGTTTTAAAATCTTGTGTGTAATTGGGTCAAAATGAGCTTTTCCATCAGGGAAGACCTTCCCCATATTCGCTTCATGGACAATATCAAAAATGCGTTCTGGGTCTACTCCCATCAAAACAAAACTACCGTATGTAAAATACAGTGTGTCAATCAAAGCATCCACTTGACCGACCAGATTTTGCTTAGCAGGTGTCTTTTTCGCCACTTTCTCTGCCGCTTTATCAAGTGCCTCATGCATGCTTGCAAGGGAGTCTTGGAATTCTTCCTCCGAAGAACTTGCTGCGCGAACAAACTCTACTAATTCTTCAATTTTAAAGTCTGCGCGGTGGGTTGCACCTTCAACATCCCATGCCTGTGGCTCTTCTTGAGTTCGTTCATCCATCATGTGGTGGAAAGTCTTGACCTTATTAAAGTGGTAGTCTCGACTGACAAACACTTTTTCTGAAGCCAAAACACCAAAGTGCTCGAGCGCCTTGTGGATACCATCTTGTTGATTACTTGCCGTAATATGCTTGGCAACTTCTTTGACACTGCTACTGCCATTTCCCATAGCAACCGACATACCAACACCCGCTAACATTTCCAGATCGTTGTCTGAATCACCAAAGGCCATGACTTGGTTGAGATCAAAGCCATATTCTTTCCCGACTCGGCGAATGCCTTCTAGTTTGGAATTTCCTTGGTTAATGATATCTGCTGCAAAAGGATTGCTTCGAGTTAATTTCAAATCTTCAAAATCACTTGCTGCCTTCTCAGATTCCTCTGGCGTCATCAGCATCAAAACTTGATAAATGGGTTGATTAATCAAGTTAAGCAGGTCGTCTTCCTTTTGAGGAACTGCCTTGCTAACCATTCGATTAAAGGAACGGCTAACGGTTCTTGTTAGCACAGTCGGAATAAAACGACTAACCAGTTGGGAAAAGGAGCCGAGACCAAATGACATAATTTTCGAACCAACAACGGCATGCTCGGTTCCAAGAGCGATTTCTTTACGCTCCTTTTTAGCGTAAGCAATCAGTTGACGCAGGCTTGACTTAGCAATCGGACTTGCAAAGAGCACCTTTTCTTTATTAAAAATGTATTGGCCATTGTAGGTCACCGCAAAGTCTAGGTCCAAGTCTTCCATCAATTCCTTGACAAAAAACGGCCCTCGTCCTGTCGCTACTCCAACAAGCACTCCTTGCTCTTTGACAATCTTAATCGCGTCCTTAGTGGATTTCAAAACACTCTTGCGATCGTTGACTAGCGTTCCATCGATATCAAAAAAAACAGCCTTGACTTCCATCCTGTCCCATTCTCCCCTTTTGTGTTACAATGATTATACCACATTTCAGAAAGAGTGACTAAATCATGCCTAAGAAAATCCTTGTTTTACATACAGGTGGGACTATTTCCATGCAAGCAGACGCCACTGGTGCCGTTGTAACTAGTCAGGACAATCCCATGAACCATGTTTCCAATCCGCTTGAAGGGATTGAGGTTCATGCCCTAGACTTTTTTAATCTGCCAAGCCCTCATATCAAACCCAAGCATATGCTTGCACTCTATCATAAGATTAAAGAGGAAGCTGATAACTATGATGGAGTTGTCATCACACATGGTACAGATACCTTAGAAGAAACAGCCTACTTCCTTGATACCATGAAAATTCCGCCCATCCCCATCGTTCTAACAGGGGCCATGCGTAGTTCAAACGAACTTGGTAGCGATGGTGTTTATAATTATCTGAGCGCTTTACGAGTTGCCAGTGATGATAAAGCAGCCGACAAGGGTGTGCTGGTCGTCATGAACGACGAGATCCACGCAGCCAAGTATGTTACCAAAACTCATACGACCAACGTCAGCACCTTTCAAACTCCAACACATGGACCACTTGGCCTCATCATGAAGCAAGAAATCCTCTACTTTAAAACGGCTGAACCTCGTGTCCGGTTTGATCTCGAGCATATTCAAGGTCTAGTTCCCATCATCTCAGCCTATGCCGGTATGACAGACGAGCTGATCGATATGTTAGACTTGGAACAGCTGGATGGCTTAGTCATTCAGGCCTTTGGAGCAGGCAACGTTCCCAAAGAAACAGCTCAAAAGTTGGAAAATCTCCTGCAAAAAGGAATCCCAGTCGCCTTGGTCTCACGATGCTTTAATGGTATTGCTGAACCTGTCTACGCCTACCAAGGCGGAGGAGTGCAGTTGCAACGAGCAGGGGTTTTCTTTGTCAAAGAACTCAACGCTCAAAAAGCGCGCCTCAAATTATTAATTGCCCTTAATGCTAGATTAAAAGGACAGGCTTTGAAAGACTATATGGAAGGATAAACCTCTTCTCTAGAACGCAAAAATAGGAAATCTTCACGATTTCCTATTTTTACTATTTACGTTTTCGTGTAGAGCGGCGCTCTGTCAAACCATGAGGCAAGAGAACTTCACGTTCTTCCAACTCTTCCTTATGCATAATCTTAGTCAACATACGCATGCTGATAGCACCTAAGTCATAAAGAGGTTGGGCAATAGTCGTCAAGTTTGGACGAGTGAATCGTGCAATCTGAGAGTCATCTGTCGTGATGATTTCAAACTCTTCTGGCACAGATACGCCATGGTCAGCCAAACCATTCAACACACCTGCCGCCAATTCATCACCTGTTACAACTGCGGCTGTAGCTTGTGATGAAATCAAGCGTTCTGCCAAGGCATAACCATCGTCATAGCTGTATTTTGATTCAAAGACCAATCCCTCACTATAAGAATGTCCAGCTTTTTTCAAGGCTTCCTTGTAACCAATCAAACGAACCTTGCCATTGATATCATCGACGAGTGGTCCACTCACAAAAGCAATCTTTTCGTTTTCTTTGAGAAGATAGCTCACGGCATCAATCGTTGCTTGTTTGTAGTCGATATTTACACTTGGAAGTTGGTGTTCTACATCCACAGTACCAGCAAGAACAACCGGTGTCCGTGAACGAGAAAACTCTGAACGAATCTTTTCAGTCAAGTGATAGCCCATAAAGATAATCCCATCGACTTGTTTTGAAAAGAGAGTGTTAACCACTGAAACTTCCTTTTCATCATCCTCATCACTATTTGCAAGGACAATGTTATACTTGTACATTTCAGCAATGTCGTCAATCCCTTTAGCAAGTGTTGAGAAATAACCATTGGTAATGTTAGGAATCACAACTCCGACTGTCGTTGTTTTCTTGCTAGCCAAACCACGTGCTACCGCATTTGGACGATAGTCCAAGCGATCAATCACTTCTAGGACTTTTTTTCGAGTGTTCTCTTTAACATTCTTGTTGCCATTAACGACACGGCTAACTGTTGCCATTGAAACTCCTGCTTCACGGGCGACGTCATAAATCGTTACTGTATCATCTGTGTTCATTCCGTTTCCTTTCTATAATGAAAATTTCGCTTTCACGCATCTACTTACTCCATTTTATCACTTATTGTAAACACTTTCAAGTATTTTTTAGAGAAACTTTGAAAAAATTTCACAGTTTATTCCCATTTTGAAAAAGCAAGTAGGATTTCTTGATTTTTAAGACATTTTGCTGTATGATAAGGAAAATAAAAGGGGGAGGAAAACATGGCTTTTACAAATACACAGAGACGTTCCGCTAGTTTTGGTGTCGTGACCAGCTTGCCTGATGATGTCATTGACTCTTTATGGTATATTATTGATCATTTCCTGAAAAATGTCTTTGAACTAGAAGAAGAACTTGAGTTTCAACTGCTCAACAACGAGGGGACCATCACCTTCCATTTTTCTAGCCAGCATCTTCCGACTAGCATCGATTTTGATTTCAATCATCCTTTTGATCCGCTTTACCCTCCTAGGGTCCTTGTTTTAGACCTAGACGGCAGAGAAACCATCCTCCTTCCAGAAGAAAATGACCTATTTTAAAAACTCTAGCTTCTCGGCGCAAACTGCTGAGGAACTAGAGTTTTTTTCTAATAAATGGATCGACTAACAACTAGACCATTGGGTTTTGTATACTCTAAATCAAGGTAATCCTGATAAGTCCCTGGCACAATGAAACCTTGGGGACTCAATATATCAGTTCCAGCTTTTCCCACGATAGAGTCTGCTAGCAGAACACAATTGGTACTGAGAACAAAGTAGGTCTTAAACTCGGATGAGCTGAATTTATAGAGGGTCGCATCTGCTTCCTCTTTTAGTTGGTAGGAGTAGGTATGCTTTACCTCTCCCTCTCTTCTTTTCATCAACTGCGAGCTTGGTTCCCAAGGAATTAACAGGTCTTCTATCTCCGCTAAACGCGCTTGGATAGCTGCTTTCTGTTGCTCCGTCAAACTCAGGCCATAAGCAAACAAGGTCTTCTGACTTTCCCTCTTACAGAGCTCGATGTATTTTTCCCGATTGGCCTTAAACAAAACACCGTCTCCAACCATGCCGAATAAACGCTCCGAGTGGGGATCATAGGAACCATAGGAAATAACCTGCCCTTGATAACAAATATCCACATGTCCCATAGCAAGGAAGAAGGAGGTTTCTGAGGTATGAACAAAAATTTCCAGATCAACCGCCTGGTCGTTTTTTCTTTCTGAATGAACTTCCCCTTCTTGGCTTTCATGATTTGACAGCCACTCATTTAGTTTTCGCAAGGTGCTGATAGGAATCAGAGCCGTCACAAAGATCGGCAGAGTCATTCGCATTCGTCGTTTCAGCTTGGGATTGTTTTCTATCCTTTCAAAAAAGAAACCGTCCCGGAGGCTACTGGCTCCTAGCATGAGTAAGTAAAATCCAAGCAAGAGCAATTCAAAATTCGCTGCATCGTGAAAAGGAGAGATGCTATAAAGACCGAATCCTATCATCCATACAGCATCGAAGAGATGATGGAGCCGAGGATGAATGGCATTTTTTCGATAGAGAGACCAAGTCACAAGACTAATGATGCCCGTAAACAGCTGGTAGCTCGCGATGATAAAAACCAAGAGATAGAGGGCAAGGTCTTGCAAGATGATAGAGTCAAACACCAGAGCCGCAACCGCCAGCTTGCCCAAGGTTACAAAGATATTTTCCCGACGTTTTTTATCCTGAAACCAGCGAGTCAACAAGTGCCAAACCGCTGACAAGGAAAAGTAGCCCATCAGCAACTGGTATCCCATTCTCGGAATAACTTGTCCAAATCGGATCAAGAGAAGCCCTAAAACAATAGCAAGTAGTCCCTCCCCGATACTCTTCCACTTGCTATAGGTTTCAGAAAACTTAGGCATTTTCTTGCTCCAACTGGTCAACCAAGTAACGAATTGGTTGTTTTAAGATTGGATGGATAAAATGGGGAGCTATTTCCACTAACGGCTCAAGAACAAAGAGGCGTTCTGCTATATAAGGATGAGGCAATATGAGCTCGTCTGTGTAAATAATCTGGTCCTCCATAAAGAGTAGGTCCAAATCAATCAAACGAGGCCCCCAATGCACCTCTCGAACCCGTCCCATTTCTGACTCAATAGCTAATAATGTTTCTAACAAGACTGGTGCTGGTAGCCAAGTCTCTACTTCAATCACCTGATTGGCAAAGCTATCCTGATCCACACCTCCCCAAGGCTCTGTCGCCAAGACACTGGACTCCTTGAGAATATGGATACCTCGAGCTCGCAGTTTGTCAATAGCTTGTTCCAAGTTGGCTTCCTTATCGCCCATATTGCTTCCTAGGGCGATAAAGGCACGTTGCTTGCGACGGTGGATGGTTACCGAGCAGGTATCTAGTGGTAAATGCACTGGAGCCCATGGTTTTTTTAGTTCCAACTCAATCTCTTGGACAAGAGGATAAGTCTCAAAGGTACGTTCAACTAGTTTGTAGGCTACCGTTTCAATCAAATCCTCAGTGCTTTCCTGAAACCAAGTCGTCCACTGCTGACACAGTTCTCCGTAATGGACAGAAGCTGTCAAATCCAATTCTGTAGCCGCCTTGGTCATATCATAGGATAAGCTTGCGGAAATAACAAACTTCTGCCCCAATTCTTTCTCACTAGGGAAAAGACCATGATAGGCAAAAATTTCCAAATCTTTAATCTGCAGTTGATCCATAACTAGTCCTTTCTAGAAAAATCCGCATGAAGCGGATTATTTTTATACTCAATGAAAATCAAAGTACAAACTAGGAAGCTAGCCGCAGGTTGCTCAAAGCACTGCTTTGAGGTTGTAGATGGAAGCTGACGTGGTTTGAATCTGATTTTCGAAGAGTATTATAGTCCCATTAAACGATAAGCTTGATCTCGGAGGTCCTTATCTGTTTCAAATAGACCGCGAGCTACTGTCGTCAAGGTTGCAGTACCTGGTTTTCTGACACCACGCATGCTCATACACATATGTTCTGCCTCAATAACAACAAAGGCTCCCTTAGCACCCAGATAGTCCATCAAGGCATCAGCAACCTCAATATTCAAACGTTCTTGAATCTGTGGTTTTTTAGAATAAACTTCAACCGTACGGGCAAGCTTGGACAAGCCTGCCACACGGCCATCTGGAATGTAGGCAATGTGCGCTCTACCATAAAATGGCAAAAAGTGGTGCTCACACATAGTATGGAAAAAGATATCCTTTTCCACTACCATATTATCGTCGATAATCTCAAAGGATTTTGACAGGTGTTCCTCAGCAGTTTGGCCAAGACCTGAAAAAATCTCTTGGTACATACGGGCTACACGAGCAGGTGTTTCCTGCAAGCCCTCGCGGTTAGCGTCCTCACCAACAGCCTCGATAATCATTTTTACAGCCGTTTCAATCTTTTGTGTATCCATTCTCGTTTTTCCTCTCCATTAGATAGGTTCTCACTTGGCTCAAGAAATACAAGGAACCCGTGACAATCCTAACTGTTTGTTTCTCTTCATTTTTATCTGTCAATTTCTGCTCTAGAAAATCCGGCCAACTTTGGTAATTGAGATTTCTAGACTTTGCTGTCTTTTTCAGCACGTTTTCATCAGTCGCCCGACTATCGTCAAAATGGGTTAAAGTCAATTGACTATCTGGCACCGTTTCTAGCAAATCCAGCATATCCTCCAAAGCCTTGGTTTTAATGCAAGTAAAGAGGATTTCCTTATGATAATCCGCAAAGCGTTCTTGTAAGGTTGCTAGTAAAGCCTTGATAGCATGGGGATTGTGGGCCCCATCCAAAATCATCAAGGGGTCGCTAAACACGACCTCCAAACGCCCTGGCCATCTGGTCTCTTTCAAAGCTTGAGCAACCAAGTCATTACTTGCCAACTCCCGTCCAGTCTCCTGACAATAAGTGTCTAGGAGAGCAAGCGCCATCCCCGCATTCTCTATCTGATGTAAACCAAGTAGGCCTGTTTGAAAGCGACCTTGTCTGACAGAACTAATATAATCAAAGATTTCGCCTGTCACCACACTCTTTTGGTGACTGACCTGATAATCTTTCCCATAGGCAAGTCTCGGTGCATTTTTAGCTTCTGCAATAGAGTCTATCACAGTCAAGGCTTCAAGAACAATATGACCTGTCACCAAAGGAATACCTTGTTTGACAATACCAGCCTTCTGCTCTGCTATGGCCCCCAAGGTGTCCCCAAGTAGGGCTACATGGTCCAGTCCAATGGTCGTAATCCCTGTCAAAATTGGCTGACAAACATTAGTACTATCCAAAAGACCACCCATGCCGACTTCCATGATAGCCACATCTACTTGCTCTAAGGCAAAGTAATCATAAGCTAGAGCTGTGATAATCTCAAACTCGGTTGTTCCCTGCAAATTGTCAGCCGATTCTCCCTCAAGCAAAGACTGATAGTCTGCCATGAGGGCTTCTAGCCTAGCCTCGGGGATAGATTCCCCATTGATGCTAATCTGATCCGTATAATGAATAAGATAGGGCGAGCTGAACACCCCAACTCTCAGCCCTAGGTTTTCCAGCATCTTTTTCAAAAAAGCAATGGTAGACCCCTTGCCGTTGGTCCCTCCGATATGGATAACCTTGAGTTTGAGCTGGGGATTGCCTCGCAGAGCTAGGAGTTCTACCATGCGTTCCAAGCCAAAATGTGGTTGGTCCGTCCGGTAGTGGGCAATCCACTGATTGTTTTCAATTTCGTTCATCTTACTTATATTGTTTTAAATCTAGATTTTCTGCATCATCTGCCAAACGAATGGCTGACGCAATTTCAACCGCCATCCTGTGACTGGCTACATCGTGCACGCGCACTACTTCGACACCCTGTCTCGCAGCGATACTAGTTACATGAGCCGAAGCTATGTCTCGATTACGAAAACCGACTTCCGTTTCAGGATTAACTTCAAAACCATTTTCTTCCAGGATATTGATAACAAATCGCTTACGCGAAACACCAAGAAAGATTGGATAGCCCTGCTGATGCAATTTATCAAGGTCCCGTAGAAGAAGTAGATTTTCCTTCTTGGTGAGACCAAAACCAATTCCCGGATCCAGCAAAATGTTTTCTCTTGCTATCCCAGCTTGATTGGCTCTCGCTAGTGCTCGTTCAAAGAAAGCCTCCATCAAGTCTTCAATTGGCATTTTTTCAAAGTCAGCTAACTCTTCCTCTGTAAAAGCTTGCCCAAAACCAAAATGAGGAAATATGAGCGAACTAGGGTGCTGAGGTCGAGCCATGACTGGATTAAACATGATGACTACTTTCGCACCAGCCTTAGCAACCACATCCGCCATTTTCTCATCTCCCATGAGACCCGTAATGTCATTTACCAGATTGGCACCAGCAGCCAAAGCAGCCTCTGCCACCTGACTTTTCCAAGTATCGATGGAAATGAGAACATCACTTTCCTCACAGATAGCTTTAATCACTGGAACAACACGCTGGATTTCCTCTTCTATCTCAACATAGCTACTGCCCGGCCGAGTCGATTCTCCACCGATATCAAGCATGCTAGCTCCTTCAGCTATCAATTTACGGGCTTGCTGAAGCGCCTGGTCAACAGCAAAAAACTGACCACCATCCGAAAAGGAATCTGGTGTTACATTGATAATTCCACAAATAGCTGTTTTTGCCTGACTAGCTTTACTGAACATAAGGTCACTCCTCAAGGTTTTTCACCACATTATTTCTCTATTTTACCATAAAAAGAAAAAGATGTATACGCTAGTATTCATCTTTTCCAAGCGGCTAATGGTTTAGAATGATAGACCTAGATTTCTACTAATCAATACCAATAAGGCCAACAAACAAAATGCAATACCATTGAGAATCATATGAAGCAAAATGGACATCTCCAAACGCTCAGTCTTATAGGCTGTCCAAGTCAAAACCGTTGACATTCCTCCATAAATAATCACAGAAGGTAGATTGGTTGGCATATGAAGCAAGGCAAAGACGATTGCACCAACAATAAAACCTAGTTTTTCTTTTCCGCGGAAGATCTTTTTTGGAATAATCCCACGACACAAAATTTCTTCACAAATCGGCGCAATCAAGACTAGTAGGAAGAAAGTTGAAATCAAGGAACTATTCTGAACCAAACCATTCAGTATTGATTGGTTACTGGTTGTTGCCTCATTTGTTAGTCGAAGCAGTAGTGAACCCAAGAGATTTGTCGCAAAAATCACCAGATAACTCAGTACCAAGCGAGCCAAGTCTTTTGCCTTAAAAAAGGATAGATTAAAAGTAGCAAGTTGTGTTTTTCGTGCACCAATAATGAATACAATCAAAACGACTATGGATAGAGCACCTACTAAGAGCCCTGACTGTAAAATCGGAAACTGTTTGTTTGCTAAAAACAAAGCAAGTCCTATGGGAAATTGAGATAGAACAAAAGCTACCAAAAGGATGATCACCCATTTCCCTCTGTTTAAAACCTCTTGCCAAATCGTCTTATCTTTCATGATGTACCTCCTTATAAGAAAAAGGGGAGACTCCCCTTTTTCTATTATACCATTTATAGCGCCATACTGATATAGTTAAGGATAAACAAGGCATCCAAAATCCAAATCATCACGTGCACATCCTTGGCTTGACCTTTGACAACTTTTGTCAAGGTATATGTCAAGAAACCAACAGCAATCCCTTGTGTGATAGAGTAGCTGAATCCCATAAAGATAGATGTGAAGAAGGCAGGAACCGCTTCAGCCATATCATCCCAAGGGATATTTTTCAAGTTAGAAAGCATCATGATTCCGACGATGATCAAAATTGGTGCTGTTGCAGCTGTCGGAACAATCGCTAGAAGTGGGCTAAAGAAGCTAGATAGAGCAAAACAGATCGCAACCACTAGGGCTGTCAAACCAGTACGTCCACCAGCACCGATACCAGCCGCAGATTCAACATAGGTCGTAACGTTTGAAGTACCTGCAATGGCACCTACCGAAGTTGCCACCAAGTCAGAGTATAGAGCCTTGTCCAATTTAGCGGACTCATGGTTTTCCCCACTTGTCGCAACAATACCAACTTTTTCACCAGTACCGATAAGAGTACCGATTGTATCAAAAATATCCGTTAGTGAGAAGGCAAGAATAGCCATCAAGGTTTCTGGTAAACGCGAAGTGTTTGAAATCAAAGATCCTAAACCTTCTGAACCAAGAGCAGCACCAAACAAAGTTCCTAAATCATTAACCGCTGCTGAAAGATTGTTGCTAGCAAAGTCAATCCCTGATAATTTGACAACACCAACAGCAATGGCAAGCACAGTCGTTGTTAAAATAGAAAGAATGATTCCACCCTTGATGCCTTTAACAACAAAGAAAATGGTAATAGCCAAACCTGCAAGAGCCACCAATACGGCTGGAGTATTGAAGTCTACCAATCCTGGAACAGCTGCGGAGTTTGCAGTAAGTGCAGCTTGAGCCTTGTCTGCTCCTTCACCTGCTACCGTATAAGTACCTGGATCGATTGAGAATTTCAAGAGACCAGCATTCTTAATTCCAACATAGGCAAGGAAAACACCAATACCAGCCGAAATAGCTGAACGAAGTGTTGTTGGAATAGATTCGATGATCATTTTACGAACATTTGTTAAGGTAATAATCAGTGAAATAATTCCACAAATGAAGACCATACCAAGAGCCTCTTTCCAAGTATAGCCCATCCCAAATACAACTGTAAATGTAAAGAAGGCATTTAGTCCCATACCTGGTGCTTGTGCGTACGGCAAATTAGCATAGAAAGCCATCATCAAAGTACCTACTACAGAACCGATAATCGTTGCCAAGAACACACCTTGAACAGGCATACCCGTTTGGGAAAGCATTTGAGGGTTTACAAAGAGAATATAACTCATTGCAAAGAATGTTGTTAAACCAGCAAGCACCTCTGTACGGACATCTGTCCCGTGCTCTTTTAGTTTAAATAGTTTGTCCATCTTTAATCTCCTTTTGTTTTTTACGAACAATATTAGTATTATATCATTTATCATTCACCTTTTCAATATGTTTGTTTGATTTATTTAATAAATCAAAGCAACTGTAGTTTTTGTTCTTATCTGCTTTTCTTCCTTCTTTTTGATATAATAGTAGACATCTTATCTGGAAACGACTAGGAAGGTTTATATGACTAAAAAAATTATCGCAGTCGATTTGGACGGAACCCTGCTAAATAATGAAAGCAAGCTCTCCGATTTCACCAAAGAGACGATCAAAAAAATTTCAGAAAAAGGACACCATGTCATCATCACGACAGGCCGTCCGTATCGTATGGCAAAAGACTTCTATCGTGAGCTAGAATTGCATACTCCCATGATTAACTTTAACGGCTCCCTTACCCATCTACCAGGACAGACTTGGGAGCATGAAAAGTGCCTGACCTTGGACAAAAAATACCTCCTAGACATGGTCAAGCGCACGGAGGACATCCAGGCTGATTTTATTGCGGGAGAATATCGAAAAAAATTCTATATCACGACACCGAATGAAGAAATTGCAGATCCTAAACTATTTGGCGTAGAGAACTTCCGGCCAGAAAATCAATTCAAACCTGAACGAGTAACCAAAGATCCCAACTGCATCCTCTTGCAAACAAGGGCTGAAGACAAATACGCTTTAGCGGACGAGATGAATCGTTTTTATCAGCACCAACTAGCTATCAATACCTGGGGCGGGCCCCTCAACATCCTCGAGTGTACTCCCAAGGGTGTAAACAAGGCTTTTGCTCTAGAGTACTTGCTCAATGTGATGAATCGTGATAAAAAAGACTTAATCGCCTTTGGTGATGAGCATAATGACACTGAAATGTTGGCATTTGCAGGCAAGGGATATGCTATGAAAAACGCCAATCCTGCTCTTCTTCCATATGCAGACGAACAACTTCCTCTGACCAACGAAGAAGATGGAGTTGCCCGCGCTTTACAAAATTTATTCTTATAAAAGGGAAGATTGCATGGTCGCAATCTTTCCTTTTTGTTTTCATTTTATTTTCACTAAAGCGGCTTATTTTCTGTATTTTTATATTAAATTTTCTATTACCATTTTCATTTATCTCTCAAAAAACATTGATATATTAATATTTTTAAAAAGTCATTCTATGAAAACTTTTACATCTTTTTAGAAAAAGTAGTTGATTTTTATATGAAAACGGTTTATACTTAAAGTTAGGCTTAAAGTTTTCTTAAACATACAGTCAAACATTTTATAAGGAGGAATGACAATAATGAGTATCGGAATCATTATTGCGAGCCACGGCGAATTTGCTGCGGGTATTCATCAGTCAGGATCTATGATCTTTGGTGAACAAGAAAAGGTTCAAGTTGTAACCTTTATGCCAAATGAAGGTCCAGATGACCTTTACGCTAAATTCAACAACGCTGTGGCTGCATTTGACGCAGAAGATGAGGTTCTAGTATTGGCTGACCTTTGGAGTGGATCTCCATTCAACCAAGCTAGCCGCGTAATGGGAGAAAATCCAGAACGTAAGTTTGCCATCATCACAGGACTGAACTTGCCGATGTTGATCCAAGCCTACACAGAGCGCCTTATGGACGCGAATGCAGGTGTGGATAAAGTCGCTGCGAATATCATTAAAGAAGCCAAAGATGGCATCAAGGCTCTTCCAGAAGAGCTTAACCCAGTTGAGGAAGTTGCAACTGCTGCAGCTGCTCCAGTTTCACAAGCTGCTATTCCAGAAGGAACAGTTATCGGTGACGGTAAACTGAAAATCAACCTTGCTCGTCTAGACACTCGTCTCCTTCACGGTCAGGTTGCCACTGCTTGGACTCCAGATTCAAAAGCAGATCGTATCATCGTTGCTTCAGACAACGTTGCAAACGACGAGTTGCGTAAAGAATTGATCAAACAAGCAGCTCCTAATGGAGTAAAAGCCAACGTTGTCCCAATCCAGAAATTGATCGACGTTGCAAAAGACCCACGTTTCGGAGAAACTCATGCCCTTATCTTGTTTGAAACTCCACAAGATGCACTTCGTGCTATCGAAGGTGGCGTGCCAATCAAGACCCTTAACGTTGGTTCTATGGCTCACTCAACAGGTAAAACAATGATTAACAACGTTTTGTCTATGGACAAAGAAGACGTTGTAACCTTTGAAAAAATGCGTGACCTCGGTGTTGAATTTGACGTACGTAAAGTACCAAACGACACGAAAAAAGATTTGTTTGACTTGATTAAGAAAGCAAACGTTCAATAATTTTAATCTGTTTCTATCATTTTTGAAAACAGGATTAAATACTTTATTAAAACTAAATAGAAAAGGAATAAAACCATGTCAGATATTTCAATCATTTCTGCTATCTTGGTTGTAGTTGTTGCCTTCCTTGCAGGTCTTGAAGGTATCCTCGACCAATTCCAATTCCATCAACCAATCGTCGCATGTACCCTTATCGGACTTGCAACTGGTAACCTCGAAGCAGGTGTTATGCTTGGTGGATCTCTTCAAATGATCGCCCTTGGTTGGGCAAACATCGGAGCTGCCGTAGCTCCTGACGCTGCTCTTGCATCTGTTGCTGCAGCAATCATCTTGATCAAAGGTGGTAACTTTACTACTGAAGGTATCGCCGTTGCTACGGCAACAGCTATTCCTCTTGCCGTAGCTGGACTTTTCTTGACTATGATTGTTCGTACAATCTCAGTTGCCTTGGTTCACACTGCTGACGCTGCTGCTAAAGAAGGAAATATTGCGGCTGTTGAACGTGCTCACTTTGTTGCACTTCTTCTTCAAGGTCTACGTATTGCAATCCCTGCTGCCTTCCTTATCGCTATCCCTGCTTCTGCCGTTCAAGATGCTCTCAAATTGATGCCAGACTGGTTGAACGGTGGTATGGCTGTCGGTGGTGCTATGGTCGTTGCCGTTGGTTACGCTATGGTTATCAACATGATGGCAACTCGTGAAGTATGGCCATTCTTCGCTATCGGTTTTGCACTTGCTGCGATTTCTCAATTGACTTTGATTGCCCTTGGTGTCATCGGTGTTGCCCTTGCCTTCATCTACCTTAACCTTACAAAACAAGGTGGAAACGGTGGCGGCGGAGCTGCGACTTCTAACGACCCAATCGGTGATATCCTAGAAGACTACTAGAAAGGGGAACAATCATGGCTGAAAAAATTCAATTATCAAAATCAGATCGTCAAAAAGTTTGGTGGCGTTCACAATTCCTTCAAGGTTCTTGGAACTATGAACGTATGCAAAACTTGGGTTGGGCTTACTCATTGATCCCAGCTATCAAAAAATTGTACACTAAAAAAGAAGACCAAGCGGCTGCTCTTGAGCGTCACCTTGAGTTCTTCAACACTCACCCATACGTAGCTGCTCCTATCATGGGGGTTACTCTTGCACTTGAAGAAGAGCGCGCTAACGGTGTAGAAATCGATGACGCGGCTATCCAAGGGGTTAAAATCGGTATGATGGGACCTCTTGCTGGTATCGGTGACCCAGTATTCTGGTTTACAGTTCGTCCTATCCTTGGAGCCCTTGGTGCATCACTTGCTGCATCTGGTAACATTGTTGGTCCCCTTCTCTTCTTCTTCGGATGGAATGCTATCCGTATGGCCTTCCTATGGTACACACAAGAGTTCGGTTACAAAGCTGGATCTGAGATCACTAAAGACATGTCTGGTGGTATCTTGAAAGACATCACTAAAGGTGCTTCTATCCTTGGTATGTTCATCCTTGCCGTTCTTGTACAACGTTGGGTATCCATCAACTTCACTATCAACCTTCCAGGCAAACAATTGTCAGAAGGTGCCTACATCAACTTCCCAGAAGGTCCTGTTACAGGAGCTGAGTTGAAGGGCATTCTTGGTCAAGCGCTTAGTGGTATGAGCCTAGATAGAGTTCAACCACAAACGCTTCAAGGTCAGTTGGACTCATTGATTCCAGGATTGATGGGACTTCTCCTTACTTTCCTTTGCATGTGGTTGCTTAAGAAAAAAGTATCTCCAATCACAATCATCCTTGCCCTCTTTGCAGTTGGTATCGCAGCTCGTTTCTTCGGTATCATGTAATCTCGGTGAGAATATATAAACAAAAAAGAATCAGGATTAAACCTGATTCTTTTTATGTATCAACTTTTTCTCCTAGTAAGATAATGAAAGCACCCAATCACCACTGCTAGTATGGCAACATAGAGTAGCTGTTTGGCTTCTAAAGGCACAAAAGCTCCCTGTAGGATAAAAGTATTGGCAAGTACACCAACAAGGGCTGCAAGGCTCAAAAACGTGAGCAAAAGCATCTTGTATCGATTAAAAGGCAAGCTGACCTTGGCAACTAGACACAGACCATTGATCAGGGCAAGGAGGAAGCAAATAAATTTGACCTGACCTGGGACAGTGATAAAGAAATTGGTCAAAAGAACACTAGCAACCAGAACGCCACCACCAATCGCCGCGTTGGTTAGGATATCTCTCATAAAGTGAGTGCTAACCTTTTCTTTATTGGACTCAAAAGTTAGGAAGAAGGATGGAATCCCAATCGTAATAGCTGAAATAATCGTAAACTGAATGGGGATAAAGGCAAATTCCAAACCGAATACCACACTCAAAATGGCAAACACGATGGAGAAGAAGGTCTTTGTCAGAAAGAGAGAGGCTACCTTTTGGATGTTATTGATGACCCGGCGACCTTCCATCAAGATATCATAAAATACTGCAAAATCATCTGTCAGGAAAACAATATTGGATACACTTTTAGCTGCGCTGGTAGCCCCCTTCATGGCAAAGCTGATATCTGCTTTCTTAAGAGCCAGAACATCATTGACCCCGTCACCGCTCATGGCAACTGTTTTACCAGCATTTTGCAAGATAGATACCATCTTTTGCTTCTGTTCAGGTGTCACACGTCCAAAGATTTCGTGTTCCAAGACCACTCTTTCAAAATCTTGTTCACTCACCTTGGTCATATCAATCGCACGGGCTTCTTCCTTAAAACCTGCCTTACGAGCCACCCCATATACAGCCACATGATTATCACCACTGATAATCTTCACTTCAACACCTTGAGATTCGAAATAGTCAAAGGTTTCCTTGGTATTGTCCTTAATCTCATCTGACAAAACGACGTGCCCTAGTAGTTCCATATTGGCTGGACTCATGATGTGGTCCTTACTATGGGCAAGTGTCAAGATTCGAAAACCTTGCTGCTTCAGATGTTCATAGTAGGTATCCATTGGTTGGGTAAAGCCTAGAAATTCATAAGCACCGAAGAAATAGGTCCCGCCCTCTTTTACTTGGACAAAGGAATACTTGTTTTTACTTGAAAAGGCACCGACTTCTTGAACTTCCCATTTTTTCTCACAGGTTAAGTAAGTTTTCAGAGCCCGCGAAGTTGCATTTTCATCGTCAAAATAGGCTAGATAAGTCGAGAGTTTCTCTGCCACATTAGCATCCATTTCTTGGACCTTCATATTCCCCGTCGTGATAGTTCCTGTCTTATCAAAACAAAGAACATCTACTCGCGCCAAGGTCTCTACACAGTATAGCTCCTGCACCAGAACCTTCTTTTTAGCCAGCTTCATGGCAGCTACTGCTAGAGAGACGCTAACCAAGAGAATCAAGCCCTCTGGAATCATGCCGACCAAGGCGCCAGAACTTCCTAAAACAATCTCAACATAAGACCGTCCTAGATTAAAACCTCTGACATAGAGCAGAATCGCAACTGGCACCAGTAAGATCGAGACGATTTTTAAAATCTTATCCATGTAATCGCGCAGTTGAGAAGGATATTTTTTGAATTCCTTGCTGGATTTTGCGAGTTTGTTGATATAACTATCGGGTCCGACCGCCGTCGCCGTGACCAGACAAGTACCGCTAACGACATTGCTTCCGCTCATCAGCTTGTCACCTGCTGTTTTAAAGACCGAATCACTCTCACCAGTCAGCAAGGACTCATCAACTTCAATATTCCCTTCAAGGACTTCTGCATCGACAGGTACCTGATCTCCCAGATTGAGATGCAGATATTCCCCCAGTACGATGTCCTCTGGAGCAACCTCAATCGTTTGACCATCTCGGTTGACTCTGTACTTACTTTTACCAAGCAAACTCAGCTTTTCTAAGGCATTTTTTGAACGCACTTCTTGGAAAATCCCAATGGCTGTATTGATAGCAATCACACCTAAAAAGAGCATATTTTCAAATCGCAAGGTTGTGGCTACCAGAACTGCCAGAGCCAAGTTCATAGCATTAAAAAAGGTAAAGATATTTGAAACGACGATTTCCTTGGTTGTTTTATAGGGTTTAATGTCGCTGATATTTCGTTGACGATCCTTGATGTCTTGACTGCTTAAATACTTCATTTCTACTCCGATATCCTTTTGTACTACTATAGTAACACATATCTTTTTCTCTGTCACTTAAATACTCAAAATAAGAAGAACTCCCTTGGCAAGCATCATCTATCCCCACTTTAAGAAGGACTTAAAAAAGAAGCTAGGATTTCCCTAACCTCTTTTCTTTATGCTTTATTCTGCCAAGGCTCCCATTGGATCCCATGGTGCAAGTACGATTGGTTCTGCTTCATAAGCAGCTTGTTCTTCTGCTGTCAGCAATTCCTTACGGACAACGATTTGATAGGTGTATTCATCCATCCAAGCGTCTGAGGCGACGAAGTAACCATCTGTACCGACCTTGTCTCCCCATGAGTTTTCAACCTTCCACTTAGTTGACTTGCCATTTTCATCCAAATCAACACCTGTCAAGACCATAGCGTGGGTCATCAAGCTTTCGCTGTAGTCCAAACGTCCAGCCTTGTCTTGAGTCAGTTGAATATCCATACTTGATTCAAAGTCATAAACATCTGTCGCAAGGATCCCGGCTTTGCGGTTGCTGAGCTGGCCGACATCTGAACCAAACCAAACAGTTTCTCCTGTCTGCATTTGGGCAATCGCCAATTCTTTCAAGCGCTCCATAGGAACGTTGATGTAGCGAACTGCACGGCTACCAACCACATTTCCCAACATCTCAACTGTGTAAGATTTGCCGTAAGGCTTGTCAGCAGTTGGAGCATTGATAACAGAAACATAGTCTTCTAGAGGAAGATTGACATATTTCTTGTAAAATTCCTGTGGTGTGATTCCTTTTTCACTTTGGTAGTTATCATCCTTATCGCGATAAGCAAAGTCAAATTTACGTGGTGGAAGCCCTAGTGACATAGCAAGGAAGTTAAAGATTTCTTGCAAGAGGTCTTCTTTCTTAGCTTGAACAGTCGCTTGGTCTGCACCAGAAGCAAGCAAGTTACGCAAGATTTGGGCATCTTGGCGAAGCAATTTGTTAAGGATGGCATTGAGCTCACGGCTGCTGCTAGATGAAACAGACTCAGGATAAACTGACTTAGGAACGACACCGTATTTCTCAAAGAGGGCAACGACCATATCCCATTGTCCTCCATCTTGTTGAGGTGTTTGGAGTAGGAAGCTAACCTTGCGGCTCGTCAATTCTTGGTCTGCAGTCGCAATCACTTGCTCCAAGAACCAGTTGGATTTTTCATACTTATCCCAGAAGAAGGTGTGGGCTTGTGACAGTTCAAAGTTTTCTAGCTTGTATTGAGAGATGAGTTTGTGACGGAAGGTATTGAGGGCTGCAAACATCCAGCAACGACCAGATGCTTTCTGGTTGGTCACCTTGTCCTTGGTCAAATCAAGCGAGAAAACAGGTGTATTGTCTACATGGCTTTGACGACGTTCTAGGGCTGCAAAAATTCCGTTGTGACTGGCAGCATTTTCGATCGCTTGGTATTTGACATTTGCTTCATAGTTGGCAAATAGTTTATCTGTAAATGATTCTTGAATCGCGTTCATAGATTCCTCCTTTTATTCTACTGTCTATTATAACTCTTTTCACAAATGAAGCAACCGAAAAACTTAAAAAGACAAGGACATTCTCCTCACCTTTTCTAACATAATCCAAACTAAGCAATACTTGCAAAGAGAACTTCTAACTCCTCCTTGGTCAAACGACGCCATTCTCCTTGTTCTAAGTTCTCATCCAAGACTAGAGTTCCCATCGTCAAACGTTGTAAGTCCACCACTTCCTTGCCACAGTAGGCCACCATACGCTTGACTTGATGGAACTTCCCTTCAGCAATGGTCACACGAACCAGACTTTGATTCTTTACTGAATCTACCGACACAATCTCCAGCTTAGCTGGCTGGCAGGTAAAATCCTTGAGCGGAATGCCCTTGACAAATGTCTCCACATCTTCTTGGGTCATAATTCCCTCGACGTGTGCCAGATAGGTCTTATCCACATGACGTTTTGGTGAAAGAAGAGCATGGGCAAGCTGACCGTCATTGGTCAAAAGCAGGAGGCCATGCGTGTCAATATCCAAACGCCCTACTGGAAAAACTTCCTTGGTCCGAGCAATATCATCCAACAAGTCCAACACTGTTCTGTGTTTAGAATCCTCAGTCGCTGAAATGACTCCTTGGGGCTTGTTCATCATGTAGTAGACAAACTCTTCATACTCCAGCACTTGGCCATCAAAGCGAATCTCATCTCTTTCCTCATTGATCTGCAGTTTAGCTGACTTTTCTTTTTTACCATTTACCGTCACCCGCCCAGCCTTGAGCAAGTTTTTGACTTCTGTCCGACTCCCCACAGCACAGGCAACTAAAAATTTATCTAATCTCATAGAACTATTATATCATACTCAAAAGGAGGCTGGTACAATGACCAACCTCCTTTTCGTTTCATACTCTTCAAAAATCAGATTCAAACCGCGTCAACGTCCATCTGCAACCTCAAAACAGTGTTTTGAGCTGACTTCGTCAGTTCTATCTACAACCGCAAAGCAGTGCTTTGAGCAGCCTGCGGCTAGTTTCCTAGTTTACTCTTTGATTTTCATTGAGTATCAGATTTAAGAAATTAACTTCCTCGTCTCCAGAAAATAGCTAAGACAACCATAGCGCCCAAAACAGCTGGAACAATAGCTATCCCTGCTAGGTTTGGACCCCAAGTCCCAAAGAGCAGGTGCCCCAAAGAAGCACCAATCCAGCCGAGAAACATTTTCCCAAAGCATCCCATGCTTTCTCCGCGATTGGTTAAAACACCTGCCAAGAGTCCCACTAGGAGACCAACAAACATACTTCCAAGCATAGCTTCTCCTTAAATTGCCCAATCTCCATTGCGGAAGAGTGGTACGCGTGTTCCATCCTCACGGATACCATCGATATCCATTTGATTCGAACCAATCATAAAGTCCACGTGAACATCTGAACGGTTCAGTCCTGCAGCTTCAAGCTCTTCTTCGCTCATCTCTGCCCCACCAACAACGCTGGTCGCATAGGCTGCACCGATAGCCAAGTGGTTTGAAGCATTCTCATCGAAAAGGGTGTTGAAGAAGGTAATGCCTGACTGAGAAATTGGGCTTGGATCTGGTACCAAGGCACATTCACCCAAGGCACGCGCACCCGCATTTTCAAAGACAAGATCTTTCATGACCTGATCACCCTTTTCAGCAGTAATGTCTACGATTTGACCATCCTTGAAGGTCACCTTAATCCCTTCGATGATATTTCCGTTATAGCTAAGTGGTTTTGTAGAGGTTACATAGCCATCTGCACGACGGAAATCAGGGGCCGTAAAGACTTCTTCTGTCGGCATATTTGGCAAGAATCCTTCGCCCTGTGCATTGATAGCACCAGCTGATTCCCAAACGTGGTTCTTAGGTAAACCAAGTGTCAAATCAGTTCCCGGTGCTGTGTAGTGAAGGGCTGAGAATTGTTCTTTATTGAGCATTTCTGCCTTGCTCTTAAGGATAGCAGCATGCTCTTCCCAAGCTTTAACAGGATCTTCTTCGTAGACACGGCAAGTTTTGAAGATTTGATCCCAAAGAAGATCAACTGCTTCTTCATCGCTCGTAGCATTTGGAAAGACTTTCTTAGCCCATTCAAGTCCAGCAGCGGCTGCTACAGTCCAGCTAACCTTGTTGGATTGAGTTGCGATGCGCATTGGCTTCATCGCGAGTCCCATAGCTTTGGCAGAAGCTGAAAGCTTGTCCGCATCCACTCCGTTCAAGGCACCTGGATCAGATGAACGAACTCCTAGACGGCTAGCCTTGTTTCCCAAGAGGTAGTTCATCTCAGCAATCTTGTATTCTGGTACATTGTCCAGACGCTCCATCGGCGCGTGGAGGAATTTCTCACGGTTAATCACATCATCTGTCCACTGAACGATAACCTCATGTGCACCCAGTGCATAGGCTTCTTTGACAATCAAGTGAGCCAACTCGCGTTGCTCCACATCGATAGAGAGAGCCAAGGTGTGACCCGGTTGCACATTCACACCGTTTGCAACCAAAAGCTTAGCGTATTTTTCTAGATTTTCTTTAAAATTTGGTAAAACCATTTGTGTTTCCCTTTTCTATTTTTATTTTTCTTTCAAAGCAGAGAATAATCCTGCTAAAGCAATAGCACCTGACAAGAGTGCTGTTGATAGAAGAATGGTCTGATCAGCAAGGTCTAATTGATACTCAAATACCTTTTCAGCAGGTTTATCTTCCGCAAAGATTCTAAGTTTCATCTTGAACTCCTTAAAATATCTTAAAATAAATCACTATGACTACCTGTCCTAAGCAAGTTTAAAATCAATTCTTCCTTGTCTACTTTATAGACCAGGAGCCAATCCGCCTGGATATGACACTCACGAACTCCTTGAAAATGCTTAGATGCCGTTAATTGATGATCACGATATCTAGCAGGAAGTTCTTTTTCTTGAACCAGAAAATTCAAAACTTCTTCTAATAATTCTGCCCTCAAACCACGCTTCATAGCCAACTTAAAATCTTTTTTAAACTGTTTATGATAACGAATCTTAAGCACGCAAGTCCTCCATCAAGTCAGAGACTGATTCAAAGGATTGGCTCATATTACGATTTTGGTCTAAATCCGTTAATACTTGAAGCAACTTCCGATTCTCGTCTAGTCTAACATCAAAAGGCAAACCCTGATATTGAATTGCCTGACGAAGGAAAATATTGATTGCTGTTGTCATATCCATTCCTAAATGATTAAAAACCTGTTGGGCCTGCTCCTTAACCTCACTATCCAAACGAATACTCATGCTCGTCTTTGACATATTCCCACCTTCTTTCTATTTATTATTTTAACAAAAAAGAAGGCTTATGTAAATCTATTAGATATACATTAGCTTTCTTAACATTGATTATTAGGATAGTCTAAAATATTCACATAGAAAACAAGACAAAGAATAAGAGTTTTACATATTATACTTGCAAGTCACTAACCTTTTCATATTTTATATTTACTTCCGAATTTGAATTTGCAAATTTATAACCCATAAACAAAGCATTTAAATCGCTATAAGTTGATAAAATGATCTGATACTTATCTATAATTCCATGACGTAAAATTTCAATAAAAGATAGTACATTCATAGCATCCATGTCTTGAACTGGATCATCTATCATTAAGAAATTCAAATTATCAGATAGTTTGAACATCGTATTCAGTGAAAGAGTAAATGCTAGTGAAACAACCGCTAACTGACCAGTGCTTAGTTGATTAATTGCATCATGATCATTATTAGAATCCGACTTGAACCTAATAATTGTCTTTGTTATCTTTTTAATCGTTTTTACTTGATTACCTGTTGCCTCATCAGTCGTCGTTTCTTCTTTATCAATTGTTGTTTTGTTATACGTTAGAAAAATTCCCAAACCTTGTTGATAATTTTGTAACATTTTTGCTGAGTATATAAAGAATGGGATACGTAGCTTTTTAACAATATCTATTTTGAACTGTTTTACCTCTTCTTTATATATAGTATTAATTTCTTCTAATCGTTCCACAGTTATTCTCAATGTTTCTATCTGACTTGATAAATCTTGAAGTTGCTGATTTTGAACTAGTTTATGCTGTCTATCAAGATAAAGTTTCTTATTCTCTAAATCTCCAATACGAATATCCTCTAATACTTCCACTTTACTTTGAAAATATGTAGGAAATATGTTCTCAGTGTCTGCTATCAGATTCTCATTAATAGCATATTTATTATCAACTGCCGAGTGAATAGCATTTTTTAATTCAAGCAATCGACTATCAATCATCGCAATATTTATTTTCGAATATGAACTTGATTCTAATTGGTATGTTTCAAACTGCAGTTCAGGAAATTCTTCCCTTAAGACCTCCAGTTCTTCCTTTATATTTCTCAAACTATTATTATCTAGCAAACTGTAAACATCATCATCAACTACTAATTTAGATTGAAATTCTTGCCAGTTTAACTGGTGCTGCTGGTTATAGTCTTTAAATTCTAACCTTCCCAACTCATATGGCACCATAATTGTGTACGACTGAATAAAAGTTTTAAAACCTTCGACATTTTGAGAATAACTTTGATACGAATTTTTTAATTTTTGTAATCTATCTAATAAATTTTTATCTACATCTATTGAAAGGCTATTTATTTCATCAATGATTTTCTGCTTCAGTTGCTGGATCCGTTCATTCAGCAATAATTGAGCTTCTTGCAATTGCAGACTACTTTGAGACGAAATTTCAGTTAGATAATTTTTATAACTATCATAAGCTTGCTTCAATTCTTCAAATGTTTGGAACTGTGAATTACAGAATGGACATTTGTTTTCATCAATATGTCGATGTCTCAACTCGTCAAACTTATTGCCTAAGTTACTCCTTAATTGTCGTAGTTCACTTAAATTTTTGTCTACCTGGCTAGCATTATTCCTCAGACTTTGGAATTTAACCACTTGTATTTTAAGCAATTCAAAATCACCTGACAATCTATCATTTTGAGTATAAGTAATGGACTGTTCTGTCATCTCAGTAATATCCGATGATAAATTAGTCAAGTAGGTATTTAGTTGCTTTCTTCGATTGCAATCATGAACAACTCTCTCATATGATTGTAGGTAATTCTCTAAAAGCACATATTCAAATAATTTTGGATTGTCTAATGAATACTTTTCCCAAAGCCATTGAGAATTTGATTTAAGAATATTTGGAGATAACATTGAAAAATATAATGCTTGTTTAATAGCCCTATCACCAGCAATATCTTTTTTTCTTTTATCTCTTTCCGTCTTTCTATTATACTCCCCTATTGAGAAATTCTTCTTAAAATCAATAATATTTTGTAAAGTATTTTGATAAGTTAATAATTTGTCAAGATTAGCAATAGAAAAAGGAGTTTCACGATCAAATACAAATTCCCTATGATTAAATAATCTATGATAAGAGACATCTGATAGTTCTTGCTGTTTTAAGTTTTGTAATTGCCCCTTGAAATCACTAATCTTTTTTCTAATAACGTTTGTTACTGTATTAATCTTTTCTATTTTCTTCTCTATTTTATCCGTTTTTACTAAAAAAGATAAACTATCGCCTCTTTCATATTCCGTTTGCTTTAGAAAGAAAGTTGTTTCTTCCTGTTGAATATAATTAAATAGATTGAAAATTTTTTCTATCTCATATTTCCCATTAATACCTAAAAATGTATCAATAGAACTTTGAGTAATGTCTTCAAGCTTAATATTATCTGTAGATCTAAAATTTGACTCGCTCACTTCCACTTGTCTAAATAACTTAAACTGACTAGCAGACTTTAAAGGTGCAAATATGTTTTTACTTTCAGTAAAACTATTTACTAATTTTCTTACAATTACAAGTTGGTCACCATTCATTTTTTCTAGCCACAATTTTATAATTACCGGCTGACCAATCTCATTCTGAAAGAAGGGCTTATTATATACAATATTTTCAGCAGTAACTTTATTAATGCGAGAAAGATTACCAGTCAATCCTAACTCAATTGCATCAAAAATCGTTGTTTTACCATAACCATTTGGTCCCACTAAAAATGTTATCCCATCACTAAAGTCAATAACTGTTTCATTTCTAAAGTTTTTGAAATTATAAAGTAAAATTTTCCTAATCTTCACAAGTTCAGTCTCCTAAAATTTGATTTAAACTATCCAGCAAAAAACTAGCTTCATTTTCAAGTTGTTTCCTAATATCAACTCCATTAAAAATTTCTAAAATATCATCTACCTGCTTTTTATGATCATTTAAACCTTCCATTTCAATTCGTGATTGGATTTTATTTTCAACTATTTCAAAATGATTATCAGAATGAGGATGAGAAGCAAATGGTAATTTAATAATTAGTTGTATAGCAATGAAGTAAGCAGTATCAAAAAACATATCACTCTCAAATTTATCAAATAAAGACTCACCCTCAGGAGATGTAGACTGAATATAATTTAGTAAATCTTCAATATTCGAGTTCAGTCTACTCAATCCTTCCTCGGTATATAAGATGACATATTTTCTAAAATAATATTCATCTTCCTCAACTTTCATAATCATATTTCTAAGACTTTCATATGATTGCTTCAGTTCATCAACTTTAATAGTTACAAATAAAGAGGTATTTTTCTTAATTTTTTCATCATTAAGTTCTTCAAAGCAAGATATCAACTTATTTGTTTGCTCACAAGTAAAAAAATCTACCCCTCCTTCGCTGCTAGATTTAAAATCCTCCCTATTATATTCTTGAATAAGGAAAAATTCATTTCCGTCCCCTCCCCACAATTCTAAATGTTCATCACATTTATGAAAATTATGTTGTCCTAAGATTTGTTGCAAAAAACTATTCATTTCAATCCTCTTTCAATTTTTCAACAGTATTCACATAATCAATATATTCTAAATTATTTGAAAATATTCTATTTTTTTCCTCTCCAAGGGCTTCTGCAAGCAACTTTTCTTTTCCATCTTCATGAATTGGCTTCTCTTCAAAAAACTTTTGTCCATTGATACACAGATTAATCAAATAGTCAGTATCAAAGCTAGCTCTTATAAAGCTTTCATTAGTCATAATTTTATCTCGAACTCTACTCTCTGTGCCCTTAGGAGCATGAATCATGCTAAGTCTGAGCGACTCATGATTTAAATTATACCGTAAACTGTCTAACGAAAGCCTTTCTTGTTTACAAGTTTTAAGAAAATTATATAAAATATATTCAATGCTAATTTCATCAATTAATCTACCAATATCGTTCAGCCTTTTTGAACCAGAAATATCGCCATCTGGATGCAAGTCAATCAGCAATTGTTCAAATTTGTCATCAGGTAAATTTAATATCTGATTTATAACAGTCGTATCAACATCATCTTCAACAATGTTATTCCAATACACTTCAAGACTTAACTTTGCTCTCCTAATAGATTGTCTCTGGCGCTTCGCTTGCGAAGTAATAATGTTGAAAATCTCTTGAAAAGATATTACCGAATAGGCACCATTCCCATTACTATGTGATTGCACAATCTGTCTAGAAATTAAATCTTTAATCTCAGACAGTGTCTCCTCTATATGTTCAATATCATCTACTAAAGAACTTTTAGAAAATTTCAAAATCTCCTTAATTTCATTTTTGCAAAAATTATCAATAGGCGATTGATTCTCTACTACTAAATCACAATATTTTTTACCATCAGGATAGGTATATAGTTGAACTTGACTCTGATTAGGGACATAAGCTGCTCTTTTATATGTTTGCTGAAATGTTTGCTTATCCATATCCCAGCCTCGAACTTCACAAATTACATGTAAAAATCTATTATTTCTGTTCGTACCCGAGGTTTGATATCCTGTAGGATGAAGTCTAGAATTTATTGTTCTAACATTAGCATAATCATTCGGATACTTTCCAGCTTTTTTGGCTTTTACTTGATGTCTTGATACTACTGTTTGAGCTTGAAAAATCTCAACATCTTCACCGCCATTTTTTTCAAGGATTAATTCATATGAGCTATAGTCTTCCTCTTTTTCTACAAGTTTTCTAAGTTCAGTTAGTGCCAAAAATATCCCAACTTTTCCTTGATGGTTATACCCACTCCAACTTGAAGTGGCATTTCGCCTATCATAATTCATTACTTTATCCTTCAACTCTATTAATTTCTCTTGTATCTTACTCCACTTTTAAAATAATAGCCTTTAGAAAACAACCACTACAAATATATCAATATTCCTAAAGTCATCAAGCTAGTTAACAAATTCTGATTCTATCACACACTCCAAAGTCCTCAATTCCCATCATTTTCAAGCCCCCTCAATCAAGATAGTTAATCTTACCAGCTTTAACTTTTTAAAAGCATTGCTATTTTTCTAATTTTATTTAAAACAAATCATCAAACAAACTCAACTGGTTATCCTCTGGCATATTACCAAGAATCCCCATTTCATCCATCTTCTCAACCAAGGTTGATGAGAGTCCGCCACGCTTGCGCAGTTCTGTCTTAGAGAGGAACTCACCCTCTTCACGCGCACGCACCAACTGCTTAGCAACGTTCTCTCCCAGACCATCCATTGCTACAAATGGTGGGATGAGGGTATCTCCATCAATGATGAATTCAGTCGCATCACTACGATAGAGGTCTAACTTGCCAAACTTAAAGCCACGTTCCCACATTTCATTGACAATCTCAAGAGTTGTATAGAGGTCAATTTCCACATTAGAGGCTTCATTATTCTTCCGTTTTTCAGCGATTTCTTCCATTCTACGTTTGATGGCATCCAAGCCCGCACCCATGGTCTTGATATCAAAGGCCTTGGCACGGATTGAGAAGTAAGCACAGTAATAATAAATGGGATGGTGAACCTTGAAGTAAGCTACGCGCAAGGCCATCATAACGTAGGCTGCCGCATGGGCTTTAGGGAACATATACTTGATTTTTCCACAGGATTCGATATACCACTCTGGTACCTTATTAGCCTTCATAGCCTCGATGTAGCCATTTCGCTCCTCTTCGGAAATCTTCAGCCACAAACCCTTACGTACCCGTTCCATGATGGTAAAGGCCATTTTAGGCTCGAGACCCGCATGCATGAGATAAACCATGATATCGTCCCGACAACCGATAACGGTTGATAGATCCGCAATTCCTTGCTTAATCAAATCCTGGGCATTGCCCAACCAGACATCGGTACCGTGGGACAGACCTGAGAGCTGAAGCAATTCCGCAAAGGTCGTCGGATGCGTTTCGTCTACCATCCCACGTACAAAGTTTGTTCCAAACTCTGGGATTCCCAGCATGCCCGTCGGCGTTCCGATTTGCTCAGGTGTTACCCCTAGTACATCAGTTCCAGAAAAGAGGGCCATGACACCTTCATCATCCATAGGAATTTCATTAGGGTCAATACCAGACAAGTCCTGCAATTTTCGAATCATGGTCGGATCATCATGCCCCAGTACATCGAGTTTGAGGACATTCTCATCGATATCATGGAAGTTAAAGTGAGTCGTCTGCCATTCAGCCGTCACGTCATCCGCTGGATACTGAACAGGCGTAAAGTCGTAGACATCCATGTAGTTCGGAATAACAACGATTCCTCCTGGGTGTTGTCCTGTAGTCCGCTTGACACCGGCAGCACCTTGGGCAAGACGTTCCACCTCTGCATCACGATAAAACTTCCCATAGTCTCTCTCATAGCCCTTGACAAATCCATAAGCAGTCTTAGCAGCAACTGTACCAACCGTTCCTGCACGGAAGGCATATTCTTCACCAAAGATATCACGTACATCCAAGTGGGCGCTAGGCTGGTCTTCTCCCGAGAAGTTCAAGTCAATATCGGGAACCTTGTCCCCATCAAAACCAAGGAAGGTCTCGAAAGGAATATCCTGTCCATTTTTGCTGAGTTTATGACCACACTTTGGACAGTCCTTATTAGGCATATCAAACCCTGAACCGTAAGAACCATCCGTGATAAACTCGCTGTACTGACACTGACCACAGACGTAGTGTGGAGAGAGAGGATTAACCTCCGTAATCCCAATCATAGTCGCAACAAAACTGGACCCAACAGACCCACGAGAACCAACCAAGTAGCCCCGTTCATTGGAACGTTGCACCAGCATCTGCGAAGCCAGATAAATCACGGCAAATCCATTCCCCAGAATGGAAGTTAATTCTTTTTCAATCCGCAAATCAACGATATCTGGCAGCGGATTTCCATAAATCTCAAAGGCTTTTTTGTAGGTCAGCTCGGCGACCGTTTCTTCCGCCTTGTCAATGAAAGGTGTGTACAAGTCACCCTTAACAACCTCAACAGGTTCAAAGATTTCTGCCAAGACATTAGTGTTTTCAATAACTAGTTTGCGTGCTAAATCTTCACCCAAGAAGGCAAATTCATCCAACATCTCATTGGTCGTTCGAAAATGAGCCTTTGGAAGAGGAGCTGGTTGGGCATGTTCCCCATGACCAATGGTTCGGTTAATCATAGCCCCTTGTCCCAAACTACGGACGATAATTTCACGGTAAATCTCTTCTTCTGGTTCGATATAGTGGACATTTCCCGTAGCCAGAACAGGCTTGCCAAGACGATCTCCAACCTCTATCAAGCTCTTGATAATGGTCTGAAGTTCCTCCATATCCTTGACCTGCTCTTTGGCAATCAATGGCGCATAGATAGCTGGTGGCATGACCTCGATAAAGTCATAATACTTGGCCACCTCAACCGCCGCATCCACACCTTGGGATACAACCGCGTCAAAAACTTCACCCTCCGAGCAAGCCGACCCCAAAATCAAGCCCTCCCGATGGGCATCTAGAACCGTTCTCGGAATCCGTGGCACTCCTTCAAAGTACTTGGTGTTAGACAAAGAAACCAACTTAAAGATATTTTTCAACCCTACTTGATTCTTAACATAAATTGTCGCATGTTTAATCCGAGCTTTTTTATAAGAGTCTGGACTAATCAAATCAATGTTCAGTCTAGCCAAATCAGTCACACCATGTTTTTCTGCTGCCTCTTTGATAAAGATGAAAAGCAGGCGACCTGTAGCTTCCGCATCGTAGTTGGCCATGTGGTGATGTTCAAGTGCCACACCAAAACGCTTGGTCAAAGGTCCCAAGCCATGGCGTTTATACTCAGGATAAAGGTTTCTAGCAAACTCCAGCGTATCAATAACTGGCTGGCTAATTTTAGGAAGACCATGACGCTCATAGTTAGCATTCATAAAGCCAACATCAAAGGTCGCATTGTGAGCGACTAGAACAGTATTCTTACAAAATTCTTGGAATTCTTGCAAAACTTGTTCCAGTGGTTTGGCATTTTTAACATGGTCATCTGTAATTCCAGTCAACTCAGTAGTAAAAGCGGACAAGGGATGCCCAGGATTGATAAATTCATCAAATTCGGCAATAACATTCCCCTTGTACATCTTAGAGGCCGCAACCTGAATCAAATCATTATAGATAGCTGAAAGCCCCGTCGTTTCCACGTCAAAAACCACATAGGTCGCTTCTGACAAGTCCATCTCCACTTCGTTATAGACGATAGGGACACGGTCTTCCACAATATTGGCTTCCATTCCATATATTAGCTGAATTCCAGCTTTCTTAGCTGCCTTGTAGCCATGTGGGAAGGACTGGACATTCCCATGGTCCGTGATGGCAACCGCCTTGTGTCCCCACTTAGCAGCTGTCGCAACGATTTCTTCAACCTCTGGCAAAGCATCCATAGTCGACATATTAGTATGAGCATGAAACTCAACCCGACGCTCACCTTCTGGCATCAAATCCTTCCGCTCATAGTGAACAACTTCCTGCACATCCTGCACGTTCATGGTCAAATCACGTGTGAAGTTATTCATCTCCACATTCCCACGAACTCGGAGCCAAGAATTCTTCTTGATGAGGTCAAACTTCTGAGCCTCTTCTTCATTCTTAACCCATTTTTGCATTGAAAAACTTGAAGTGTAGTCTGTTATTTTAAAGTTGATCAAAACGCGACCAGTTCTGGTCACCTTATGCTCCACATCAAAAACGACCCCTTCAAAGACCAGGCGATTTTCCTCAGTCGTCACGTCGATCATCTGGGTAACTTCAGCCTTATCTAGTTTAGGCTTGGCCGCAGCCTTTTTAGCCTGAAAATCAAAGGCTGGCTTCTCTTCTACTGGAGGAGGAGCCATTTGTTCCAGTTGCTCCATAGCCCGGAGCGCTTCCTCATTGGCAGCTTGAACAATCTGTTCATTCTCCACATGAAAGGCTTCCTCCTGCTCTTGTGTAAGGGCATCGTTCTTTTCTACTTGGCATACAAAAGCTGGGAAACCAAACTTTTCGAGTTGCTTTGCTAGATTAGGAAGATGATTCTTCTTAAAGTGCTCCTTATCAATCGCCTCTGAACCTTCAATAATGAGTTGATTTCCCTCCGCACGAACGTTTAAATTCTGGTAAAGAGATTTAAACCCCTGACTTGCACATGGACCTTCAGAAAAAGCCTCTCTATAGTAGGACTGCAAGAGTTCATTAGAGAATTCTTGAGAAAGAGCCTTGATTTCGAAAACAGCTCGATTCCCTGTCTTAGAAAATTCTTCACCAAGCCCTTTTTTTAACTCTAAAAAGATTTCAATCGGTAAAATATTAGAAAATACAAAATGAAATTCCCAAATCTTACTAATTTTATGAACCACAACACGCTCAATTCTGGCATCAACAAGAGCAGGATCCCGTCTCAATTGATCAGAGACTCCTAGTTGATTCATTAAAATTTCAAACTTACTTGACATTCATTTTCCTCACATTATTCTCTTACTATTTTACCATAATTAAAGAAAATATATGACTGGTACCATTCCTTAAGCACTACTAGTTTACACAAATTTGTTCCGTAAACAAAAAAGAAGACTCTCAGAATCTCCTTAATAAATAGAAAAAGATACCTTTAAGTATCCTCGCAATCAATCGGGAAGACAGGATTCGAACCTGCGACACCTTGGTCCCAAACCAAGTACTCTACCAAGCTGAGCTACTTCCCGCGTTAAATAAAAAAATGCACCCTAGAGGAGTCGAACCTCTAACCGCCTGATTCGTAGTCAGGTACTCTATCCAGTTGAGCTAAGGGTGCTCATCATTATATGCCGAGGACCGGAATCGAACCGGTACGATCGTTACCAATCGCAGGATTTTAAGTCCTGTGCGTCTGCCAGTTCCGCCACCCCGGCCTCTCTAAGCGAACGACGGGATTCGAAC